>JAURVS010000141.1 GCA_030655355.1 Sphingopyxis sp. | reverse complement strand
CCTTCGTCATTCCGGCGAAAGCGGGAACCCCATGCTGCTGTTGCTACCGGGTTCGCACTCTCGCGGAAATGACGAAATATCGAGCGGCGTGCGCCGTCAGAAATCGAGCGGCGCGTCGAGTTCCTTCACCTGCCAGGGCAGACCATGCTTGCTCAGCATGTCCATGAAGGGATCGGGGTCCATCTGCTCCATGTTGAACACGCCGGTGCCATTCCACGTCTCGGTCACCATCATCGCGGCGCCGATCATCGCGGGCACGCCGGTGGTGTAGCTGACCGCCTGATTGCCGGTCTCGGCATAGGCCTCTTCATGGTCGCAGATATTATAGAGATAGAGCGTCTTCTCCTTGCCATCCTTGCCAAGGCCGGTCGCGATCACGCCGATGTTCGTCTTGCCCTTCGTGGTTTCGCCAAGGCTCGACGGTTCGGGAAGCACGGCTTTCAGGAACTGCAGCGGAATGATCTCGCGGCCTTCATAGATGACCGGGTCGATCCGCGTCATGCCGATATTCTGCAACACGTTGAGGTGCGTGATATAGGCTTCGCCAAAGGTCATCCAGAACCGGATGCGCTTGATTTCGGGCAGGTGCGTCTTCAGGCTTTCGAGTTCCTCATGATACATGAGGTACATCGTCTTCGGGCCGACGGCTTCGAAATCGAACTGCTGCTTCACCGACATGGGCGGAGTTTCGACCCAGTCGCCATTTTCCCAGTGACGCGCCACCGCAGTGACTTCGCGAATGTTGATCTCGGGATTGAAGTTCGTCGCGAAGTGCTGACCGTGATCGCCGCCGTTGCAATCGAGAATGTCGAGCGTGTCGATGCGGTCGAAATGATGTTTCTTGAGCCAGGTCGTGAAAACGCTGGTTACGCCCGGATCGAAACCCGAACCGAGGAGCGCCATCAGGCCCGCGTCCTTGAAGCGATCCTGATACGCCCACTGCCAATGATATTCGAACTTCGCCTCGTCGCGCGGTTCGTAGTTGGCGGTGTCCATATAATGCGCGCCGGTCGACAGGCACGCCTCCATGATCGTGAGGTCTTGATAGGGCAGCGCAAGGTTCACGACATGCGTGGCACCGATCGAGCGGATCAGAGCCGCGGTGGCGTCGATATGGTCGGCGTCGACTTCGGCGGTGTTGATCGTGACCCCGGTGCGTTCCTTCACCGACTCGGCGACCGCGTCGCACTTGAACTTGCGACGGCTGGCCAACGTGATGTCTGGAAAGATGTCGGGGTTCATCGCCATCTTGTGGACCGCAACCGAACCGACGCCGCCTGCGCCGATCACCAGAACCTTGCTCATGAAAAATCTCCTGTCGCGGACCTTTGCCGCCTTGTCTTGTATGCCCGGCCCTATAGGACGAAGCTATGACAGAACAAAGCCCCGATCCCCTGCTGAACCCTTCGCGCGCTCCAACACTCGCAGGCGTCGAACGCGCCGCGGCGAAGGTCGCCGAATTGCTGCCACTGACACCGCTTCTGCCGATGGATATCGACGGCAAGACCATCTGGTGCAAGGCTGAGTGCCTTCAACCCGTCGGGGCATTCAAGATTCGCGGGGCGTGGCACCGCCTGACCGACCTCACCCCCGAACAGGCCGCCGCCGGAGTTGTCGGCGTGTCGAGCGGCAATCATGCGCAAGGTGTCGCTTGGGCCGCGAAACGGCTGGGAATCGCCGCGACGATCGTCATGCCGAGCAATGCGCCGCAAATGAAGCTGGCGGCGACACGCGCGCTCGGGGCCGAGGTCGTCCTCTATGATCGCGTCACCGAATCGCGCGACACCGTTGCCACAAAGCTGCTAGACGAGCGCGGTGGGACTCTGGTCCACGCCTATGGCGATCCGTGGATCATCGAAGGGCAGGGCAGCGCGGGTATCGAGGCGCGGGCGCAGCTTTCCGCGCGTGGAATTGCAGGCCCGGACCAAGTGATCGCATGCTGCGGCGGAGGCGGCCTGTCGGCAGGCCTCGCGCTGGCTTGTCCCGATGCGGAGATTATCGCTGTTGAACCCGAGGGCTGGGACGATGTGACGCGCAGCCTTGCTGCTGGCGAAATCCTGTCGGTCGAGGATCTGTCCTATCCCACCGAATGCGACGCGTTGCAGACTCCGCAAACCTGGCCGATCAATTTTGCCGTGCTCCGCGACCGCAGCGTACGCGGTGTCGTCGTAACGCGCGAAGAAGTGCGCCATGCAATGCGCGTCGTGTTTAAAAAATTGCACCTGGTCGTCGAACCCGGCGGCGCGGCGGCACTCGCTGCCGTCCTTGCAGGGAAAGTAGAGCTGGGCGATGCGACGCTCGTCACCCTGTCAGGCGGCAATGTCGATCCGAAGCATTATGCGGAGATATTGGCGGGATAAAAGGATATTTATCCTATCACATGCGTTTGGACCGAGAAGGAGAAGCGTGATGCATAAAGGCATGATAATGGCGAGCGCCGCGGCGCTGATTTTGCTGGCGGGTTGCGAAAAAGCGGAGGCGCCAGCGCCGGTCGCCGCAGATACGACGACGACCGAGGTGCCCGACGAAACGGTACCGACCGAAACCGCCGCTGCCGAAGATCCGGCGACGGCTCCGCATCGATTTGCGAGCTGGGCCGGGAAATGGACCGGGGTCGAAGGCATGTATGCGACAATCACTCCGGGCGAACCGGGCAAATATAAGCTGGAGATGCAGTCGAACCTCGACACCAAGGCGACCTACGACGGCACCGACAGCGAGCATAGCATCCAGTTCAAGCGCGGGACCGAAGAGCTCAGCCTGCGCCGCGGCAACGGCGATGAAACCGGTCTCAAATATCTTGCTGGCAAGAAGGAATGCCTGATCGTCAAGAGCGGCGAAGGCTATTGCCGCGATTGATCGATTTGACTGACGAATGGGGCGGGACGGTATGGACGGTGTCGAAACGGCGCGCTTGAACGATCAGGCGGCGATTATCGAGACTTTGGCACAGGCCTTCCAGACCGACCCCGCGCTTTCGTGGATATTATCCGACGCGACGCACCGCGGTCGCGCGCTGAGGAGCTTGTTTGGGACGCTTGTGCCCGCCGACATGCGCGCAGGTATCGCGCTTCGGGCGTCAGGCGACGAAGCGGCTGCCCTGTGGCGCGCGCCGGGTCAGGCGCACAGCGGCACATTGGAATTTCTGCGCACGGTCATGCCGCTCGTCGCGACCTTCGGCACTGCTTTGCCGCGTGGGCTGAAGGTGCAATCGGGCATCGACGCGCATCGGCCGCTCGGCCGCTTCTGGTATCTGCATTATGTCGGCGTTCGGCCACAGCATCAGGGCAAGGGCCATGGCGGACGGATCATTCGCGCGCAGACGGCCATCGCCGATGCCCAAGCGCTGCCATGCTGGCTGGAGACGGCCACCGCAGAGAATGTGCCACTGTACGAGCGGCTGGGCTTCGTGACGCAGGTCGAATGGGACGTGCCGGGCGGCGGTCCTCATTTCTGGGGAATGATGCGGCCCGCTTAAATCCACGAAACCGCAAAAAGCAGCAAAGCCATCAATCCGACGACGATCAGCCCGAAAATACATCCGATGCGTTCACGGCGATTGCTTGGGTTTGGTACGTCGCTGGCGAAACCCAAGGCATCGAGAAGATCAAACGGCAATATGCCAGCTCAGTCGAAGCCGACGAACCGCACCGCTTCCTCGACGCTCTTGCGGTTCGAGACGACAGCGTTCGCGGGAAAAGCCTCATCGGGCCAGCCCATCGCGACGCAGATCATGATCACCTGATCGTCGGGGATATGGGCATGTTCGCGCACGACGGGGCTTTGCATGATGCCCTGGCTGTTGATCACACAGCCGAGCCCGCGCGACCAGGCGGCATTGACCAGCGCGTTGGTCACCGCACCGCAATCGAACGGCGCAATGTCGCTGCCGAGCAGGACGCGGTCATAGGTTACGACGACGCTGACGGGGGCATCGAACTGGCGAAAGCCACGCAGCACCCAGTCCTGTCGCGCATCCTTGTCCTCGCGCTGAATTCCCATCGCGCCGAAAAGCTGTTTGGCAATCTCGATCTGGCGCGCGCGATGATCGTCGGCGATGCCGTCGAAGCGGCGGAACTCGCGGCTGTCGGGCTTGCCGCCGAGAATGCCATCGGTGTTGCCGGTGCGGATCGCCTCGAGCGGCGCGCCGGTGACGACTGAAAAATTCCAGCACTGATTGTTGAAGGAGGAAGGCGCGCGCATCGCGACCTCGATCACTTCAGCGACAAGCGCCTTCGGAACCGGCTTGTCGAGGAAGCCGCGGATCGAGCGGCGTCCAACGACGATTTCATCGAAGCCCGGAGCATTCGTCACGCGGCTTTGCATAGCTCCAGCTCGAGCCGGCCCCAGATTTCGGTGAGCGCGACGGTGAGTTCGCGCATCATTGCTTCATCATGCGCCGGGCCGGGGGTAAAGCGCAGGCGTTCGGTGCCGCGCGGCACGGTCGGGAAATTGATCGGCTGCACATAGACGCCATATTCGGCGAGCAAAATGTCGCTGATCTTCTTCGCGCGCACCGGATCGCCGACCATCAGCGGCACGATGTGCGTCGTTGAATCCATCACAGGCAGACCTGCTTCGCGGAAGCTTGCCTTGAGGTACGCAGCGGCCTGTTGCTGCGCGTCGCGCTCGACGCTCGACGATTTGAGGTGGCGGACGCTGGCGAGAACCCCGGCGACGAGCACGGGTGACAGGCTGGTCGTAAAGATGAAGCCCGGAGCATAGGACCGGATCACATCGATGATATTCTTGTCGGCGGCGATATAGCCGCCCATCACGCCGAACGCCTTGCCGAGCGTGCCTTCGATGATCGTCACGCGGTCGGCCGCTTCGTCGCGGTCGGTGATGCCGCCGCCGCGCGGGCCGTACATGCCGACGGCATGGACTTCGTCGCAATAGGTCAGCGCATTATATTTGTCGGCAAGGTCGCAAATCGCGTGGATCGGGGCGACGTCGCCGTCCATCGAATAAACGCTTTCGAAGGCGATCAGCTTGGCCGCTTCGGGATCGTCCGCAGCCATCAACTCTTCGAGATGCGCGAGGTCATTGTGGCGCCACACGCGCTTTTCGCAGCCCGAGTTGCGGATGCCCGCGATCATCGAGGCGTGGTTGAGCTCGTCCGAATAGATGATGCAGTTCGGAAGCAGCTTGCCGAGCGTACCGAGCGTCGCCTCGTTCGAGATATAGCCCGAGGTGAAAAGCAGCGCGCCGTCCTTGCCGTGGAGGTCTGCGAGTTCGGCTTCGAGATCGATGTGATAATGGGTGTTGCCGCCGATGTTGCGAGTCCCGCCCGAACCGGCGCCGACGTCGTGCAGCTCCTCTTCCATCGCCTCGACGACTTTGGGATGCTGGCCCATTGCGAGATAGTCATTCGAGCACCAGACGGTGATCGGCTTCGGCCCGTTGTGGCCGGCAAAGC
>JAURVS010000373.1 GCA_030655355.1 Sphingopyxis sp. | reverse complement strand
GGCAAGACCGGCACGAGCCAGGACAATCGCGATGCGCTGTTCGTCGGCTATGCCAACGGGCTCGTCGTCGGGGTGTGGATCGGCAATGACGATAACACGCCGCTTCAGGGCGTATCGGGCGGCGGATTGCCCGCGCGCATTTGGCGCGATTTTATGACCGAGGCGTCGGGTCAGAAGGCAGCGCCGAGGCCGAAGGCGGTTGATCCGACCGGCCCCGTCGAACCGCTCGACATTCCCGACATCGGCGACATTCCGATCGGCGACCGCACGCGCATCGGGATTGAGGGCGGCAATGCGGTAATCACGACCGAAATCAACGGCAGCCGGATCGATCTTCGCCTGCCGATTCAAGATCAGCGGCCAACGATCCCGGAAGGTCGTCCGCCAGCCGACGCCGCGCCCGCGCCACAACCGCCGGGTTAGGGCCCGCGCGCCTCGAAATCAGTCCGCGGGCAAGAGGTCGAACGCGCTTGTCGCCACCGTCTGCCCATTGATGATCAACTCGACCTCGTGCCGGCCGGGGTGGTGCCGCCGCGTGGTGAAATCGCGGATGGTCTGGCTTATGGCGAGCGACACCGTTTCACCTCCTGCCAGCAGGAGATTTTTCCATTTGAAGACCTTGGCCGAAATCTTGCCGCCCGCACGCGCATAATGGACGCGATAATCGACGACCAGTTGCTGATCGTCGGATGATTGCGATACAAGGCTGGCGGTGATGGTGATCCGGTCGCCAAGGCGGACGGTGCCGGGCGATATGCCGAAATCGCGCACACTCACCGCCGCGCCATGACCGACGCCGATCAGTGCGAGCGCGGCGGGATCGCCCTTCTTTATCAGCGTGCGCAGCGCATGACGAATGATCCAGACGGTGCGCGCATCATCCTGCGGCCACTCGGCAAGGCGCGCGAGCAACCAGGCCGGCTGGTCCTTTGCAATGTCGTTCAGATGGTTCGCGACCGATTTACGCACGTACAGGGCGGGGTCGGCTTTCAACGCTTCGAGGATCGGCGCCGCGAGCGTGGGGTCGACCTTGAGGGCCGGGACGCGCGCCGCCCAGGGCAGACGTGGCCGCGCGCCTTCGCTCGCGAGGCGGCGGACATGCTCGTCTTCGCTGGCGGTCCAGCGCATCATTGTCGCCAGCGCGCGCGGCGTGTCGGCGGCCAGAAATGGCCGGATCGCAAATTCGGCCGACCCAAAGCGCGTGAGATCGGTCAGCGCGTCCATCGACAGGTCGAAATCGTCGAGGCCCCGGCGCGCGACATATTCGGTCACCGCCATCGCCTGAAACCCGCGGTTCAGGTGCGGCGCCATTGCACGGATAGTGGAGAGCGCCGCCGCATAACCACCGGGCAGCGCCTCATGAAGCGCGTCGGCGATATGGCGCACGCGCTCCATGATCGAAAACGCGTCGAGGCCGTCCGATGCCGCGCGCAGGAAGGCGTCGCGATCAAACTGTGAGGAGGCCGCCGTGCCTGCATCGGCGATGGTCTGCAGCGCCTGGGGTCCTAGAATATCCTTGAGCAGGGCAGGGGCGTCGGTTTCGCTCATCGCGGTTTTCCCGGATTGTCGCGGCGCACAGGGCGAGCGCGCCGTCGCCGGGGGCATAGCCATGAAGAGGGAAGCGGGGAATGATTTTGATCCCGTCCGCCTCCAGATTATTTCATTCACACTCGTGAGAGTGAATGTTGACTCGATCCAGAACCGCTGTCATGAATGCGGCATGCCGACGACGAGCGGCGATGAATGGGAGAGGGCAAAATGAAGGCAAAGCTGTTTGCGTCCGTATGCGCGGGCGCGTTTTTCGCAATCCCGGCAGGCGCCGCCGCACAGGACGCGGCTGACACCGCGCAGCAGGTCGATCAGACGCGCGACGGCAGCGATATCATCGTCACCGCAACACGCCGCGCCGAGCGCATTCAGGACGTGCCGATCAGCATCTCGGCCTTTTCGCAGGAAGAGCTGACAGAAAAGGGCATCGTCGGATATGAAGGCATCGGGCGCGAGACGCCGGGCGTCGTGCTGAACAAGCCGACCGCCAATTTCAACAATTTCACCGCACGCGGCATTGCGACCAACGGCTATAACGCCAATCTGCAAAGCTCGGTCGCGATCTACATCGACGAGCTTCCCGTTTCGACGATCGGCAATACGACGGTCGTCGACCCGAATCTGTTCGACGTCGAGCGCGTCGAATTTTTGCGCGGCCCGCAGGGCACGCTGTTCGGATCGGGCTCGCTCTCGGGCGCGATGCGCATCTTGCAGAAGAGCCCCGACCTCAATGATTTCGATGTCTCGGCGCTCGTAGACCTCGGTCTGACCGGCTCGGATTCGATCCGCCAGCGCTACAATGCGATGGTCAATGTGCCGCTGATCGAGGACAAGCTCGCACTGCGCATTGTCGGCTTTTATCGCGACGAAGAAGGCTATCTCGACAATGTCGGAACCGGAGTCAAAAATTCGAACACGCTGGTCGATTACGGCGGCCGCGCGACCTTGCTGTGGCGCCCGACCGATCGCCTGTCGATCAAGCTGCTCGGAAGCTATGAGTATAGCAATCCCAAAGATTCATCACTGACCAACCCTTCACTGGGTCGCAACAAGCGCATTTCCGACGAGCCCGATCGCTTCACCGGTAAGCAGCTGATCGCCAATGCAACGATCGATTACGAGTTTGATTTCGCCAAGCTTACAAGTTCGTCGACCTATTCGGATTTTAAGCAACGCTTCTATGTCGACCTGGCGGGCACTTTTGCACCGGGATCGTTCCCCGGCGCACCAATCGCGTTTGGCCTCGACGCCGATGGCCGTGACAAGGTGTTCGTTCAGGAAACGCGGCTTGCGTCGACGCTCGACGGCCCGTTCCAGTTCGTCGTCGGCGGCTTCTATCTCGATCGCCGCCGGGACGTCGATTATTTCTATCGCTCGAACCCGGCCTTCCTCGCTGCGCGCGGGATTACGGGACTTCCCGACAAATATTTCCAGAAGCAGTATACGCATTCTCTCAGCAAGGAACTCGCCGGCTTCGGTGAGCTGACCTATCGCTTCTCGGACAAATTCTGGCTTACCGGCGGGGTGCGCTACGGCGAGACGTCGGCACAGGGCTTTACCGAAGCAGGCGGCTATCTCGCGACGGCATTCGGCTTCAACTATTATGACTACGCCCTGCTGGGTCTTCCGGTGAATTTCACGACCTTCACGCCTTATGCCGCGGTCGAAGGCATCAAAGCAAAGGGGTCGAAGCCGTCGTGGAAGGCAAGCGCGACCTTCAAGCCGAGCGACTCGCTCACCACCTACGCAACCTTCTCGACGGGCTTCCGTGCGCCGATCGTCAATGCCTTCGCCAACCGGCCCAGCCTCGTCGATCCGAACGACATCATCATTCCGTTCGGCGCGGACTCGGATGACCTAAAAAGCTATGAAGTCGGCGCAAAGGGCCGCTGGCTCGATGGGCGCGTCAGCATGAATGTCGCTTTCTACCAGATCGACTGGAGCAATATTCAGGCGCAAGCGAACCGCGTGTCGGACTCGATCCAGTTCGCGACGAACATCGGCGCCGCGCGCAGCAAGGGCTTTGAATTCGAGGTCGGAGTGGTCCCCGCGACGGGGTGGGCGATCGGCTTCAATGGCGCCTATAATGATGCGAAGATCACCAAGCTGTCGGCCGCGGAAGCGGCGATTTCGGGAGCGGTTCTCGGGCACCGACTGTCGGCACCGCGTATTCAGGGATCGGCCTATATGTCCTATAGCTTCAAGCTTGGCGCCGATGTTGATGCGATGCTCGCAGTGAATGCGCAGCACATTGGTGCGTACAACAGCAGCTTCCCCAATACTCCGGGACGGCCCAATGTGCCGCTGTCGACCTTCGGCAAGACCGACGCCTATAGCAACGTCAACCTCAGCTTCGGCTTGAAGAAGGGCGACATCTCGGCGCAGCTCTATGTCGAGAACGTCCTCGATGATCACTCGATCACCTACATCCACCCCGAAGCCTTCCTCGTGAGCCGTTTCGGAACGATGCGCCCGCGCACGTTCGGCATCCGCCTCGGCTACGGGCTCTAACCGATGGCAGGCGCCACCATCTCTCCGGCCGCAGAGTCCACGCGGCCGGGGGGTAACCCGACATTCGTGCTGGGGATGCT
>JAURVS010000367.1 GCA_030655355.1 Sphingopyxis sp. | reverse complement strand
GTCGAGCTTGTAGCCGAACGCCTTGGGCCACCAGTAATTGATCGCCGCGAACAGACCGAACAGCACGCCGCCGATGATCACATTGTGGAAGTGCGCAATCAGGAACAGCGAGTTGTGCAGCACGAAGTCGGCAGGCGGCACCGCGAGCAGCACACCGGTCATGCCGCCGATGACGAAGGTCAGCATGAAGGCGACTGTCCACATCATCGGCAGTTCGAAGCGGATGCGACCGCGGTACATGGTGAACAGCCAGTTGAAGAGCTTGGCCCCGGTTGGGATCGAAATCACCATCGTCGTGATGCCGAAGAAGCTGTTGACGCTCGCCCCCGACCCCATCGTGAAGAAATGGTGCAGCCAGACGACGTACGATAATATCGTAATGCACACCGTCGCATAGACCATCGACGTATAGCCGAAGAGCTTCTTGCCCGAGAAGGTCGAGGTGACTTCGGAATAGACGCCGAACAAGGGCAGCACGAGAATATAGACCTCGGGATGTCCCCAGATCCAGATCAGATTCACATACATCATCGGCGATCCGCCGAGGTCGTTGGTGAAGAAATTGGTGCCGACATAACGGTCAAGCGCCAGCAGCGTCAGCGTCGCAGTGAGGATCGGGAAGGAGGCGACGATCAGGATGTTCGAGCACAGCGAGGTCCAGGTGAAGATCGGCATCTTCATCAGGCCCATGCCCGGTGCGCGCAGCTTCAGGATCGTGACGACCAGATTGATGCCCGACAAGGTCGTGCCCACGCCGGCTATCTGGAGCCCCCAGATATAATAATCGACCCCGACATTCGGACTATAAGCGATCCCCGACAAAGGCGGATAGGCGAGCCAGCCGGTCTGCGCATATTCGCCCACGAACAGCGAAATCATCGTCAGCACCGCGCCCGCGGTGGTCATCCAGAAACTGAAATTGTTGAGGAACGGAAAGCTGACGTCGCGCGCGCCAATCTGGAGCGGCACGATATAATTCATCAGCCCGGTGATGAACGGCATCGCGACGAAAAAGATCATGATCACGCCGTGCGCGGTGAACACCTGGTCATAATGGTGCGGGGTCAGATACCCCTCGGACCCGCTGAACGCCATCGCCTGCTGCACGCGCATCATGATCGCATCGGCGAAGCCGCGCAGGAACATGATAAGGCCGAGGATCATGTACATGATCCCGATGCGCTTGTGATCGACAGTGGTGAACCACTCGGTCCACAAATAGCCCCATAGGCGGAATTTGGTGATCAGGCCGAGCACGGCCATGCCGCCAAGAACGACGCCAATGAAGGTTGCGACAAGGATAGGCTCGTGCAGCGGCAGCGCTTCAAGCGACAGCTTGCCGAGGAACGGGCCGGTTTCGGGTGCGGGATGCGGGGTCATGATGATCTCGGCTCGGTTCAGGACATCGGGCGGTCGGCGGCGGCGGGCGCGCGTGACGCGGTACGTTCGGGATTGTTGGGCATAGGCAGCCCCTCGCCCTTCAGCTTGCCGGGCGCGACCGGCTTGGCGTCGGGACGGTCGTTCGACATCACCGGCGCGCTGCAATAGGCAGCGACGTAGCGCATGCTCCAGCGTGCCGCGTCGACGGTGCCGCGCGCGGCGAATTTGTCATAGGTGACCTGCCGGACATTCTGGATACCCGCGATCCCCGCGCCGCCCGCGGCATCGAGCGACATCATGTCGTGCATACACATCTTGCCGGGCTCGACGCACATATTGACCACCGCATCGAACAGTTGCGGGTCGCTCGCGGCAAAGCGGCGTACCGGCTCCTTTTGCGTCGGCTTCTCGAGCTTCAGATATTCGTGGCGGCTGAGATCGCCCTCGGCCGACGCTTTGGTCGTCGCGACCCATTTGTCGAACTCGCCCGCAGGCAGGCTCTTCACCGCAAAGCGCATGTTCGAAAAGCCCCAGCCCGAATAATTGGCCGAAAAGCCTTCATAATTCCCGGTCTTGTCGAACACGCCGTGGAGCTTCGTCTCCATGCCGGGCATCGCGTAAATCTGTCCGGCGAGCGCGGGCACGTAAAAGCTGTTCATCACCGACGATGACGAAATGCGGAACCGCAGCGGGCGATCGACCGGAACCGCCAGCTCGTTGACCGTCGCAATGCCCTGTTCGGGATAGATGAACAGCCATTTCCAGTCGAGCGCGACAACCTGAACGTCAAGCGGCCGGACCTCCGCCGCGATCGGCTTGCCCGGCCCGGTGCGCGCGATCGGGCGGTACGGGTCGAGCAGATGCGTCGCGACCCATGTTACGGCGCCCAGGCAGATGATGATGAGCAACGGCGCCGACCAGATGATCAGTTCGAGCTGAGTCGAATGGTCCCAGTCGGGCTTATACGTCGCCTCTTTGTTCGACTCGCGATATTTATACGCGAAGAAGATTGTCAGCCCCATCACCGGCACGATGATCAACAGCATCAACACCGTCGACAGGACGATCAGATCACCCTGCTGGCGCGCAACGTCGCCAGCGGGATCGAGCACCACCAGGCCGCACTCCGAAAGCAGCGGCAGCGCGGCGAGCAACGGCAAAAGCCGCAGTCGGACGGGAAAACGAGGGAGATTGCTTGGCATAAAGCGCGCCTAGGCCTCCTTTGTTGCAGTGCACATAGGACATTTTGTCCAATCCCGCGACCGCTCATGATCGCGCAGGGGCATTTTCATTCCGGGTGATTTTGCCCTATGATCGACTCGTGCCGCCGCTGCATATTGTCTTGCGGGGAGCGCCAGCTCAAGGATTGTAACCATGGCTGCCGATACTGTGCCCACCACCGAGGCCGAGCGCGACGCCCGCGCTCTCCATGACGACGGCCACCGTATCGATCCCGCGGAAATCGCAATCGGCGTCGTCATCGGCAGGACCTCTGAGTTTTTCGACTTTTTCGTCTATGCGATCGCATCGGTGCTGGTTTTCCCGAAGCTCGTCTTTCCGCACCTCGATCCGCTCACCGGAACCTTGTGGTCCTTCGCCATCTTCGCCCTCGCCTTCGCAGCGCGTCCGGTCGGCACCATCATCTTCACCGCGGTCGACCGCGCCTATGGCCGCGGCGCCAAGCTGACGATCGCGCTGTTCCTGCTCGGCGGATCGACCGCGGCGATCGCCTTCCTTCCAGGCTATCAGTCGATCGGTATCGGATCGGCGTTGCTGCTCGCGCTGTTCCGCATGGGACAGGGCGTCGCGCTTGGCGGATCGTGGGACGGGCTCGCCTCGCTGCTTGCGCTGAATGCCCCCGAGAACAAGCGCGGCTGGTACGCGATGATTCCGCAGCTCGGCGCGCCGCTCGGCCTGATCGTCGCCAGCCTGCTCTTCATGTTCCTGATCTCGGCGCTGCCTGCCGAAGATTTCCTCGCCTGGGGCTGGCGTTATCCCTTCTTCGTGGCGTTCGCGATCAACGTCGTTGCGCTGTTCGCACGGCTGCGCATCGTCGTGACGCCCGAATATGCCGAATTGTTCGAGAACCGTGCGCTCCAGCCGGCGCCGTTGCTCGACACGGTGCGGTCCGAATGGAAGACGATCCTCATCGGCTCCTTCGCGCCGCTCGCGAGCTTTGCGATGTTCCATATGGTCACCGTCTATCCGCTGTCATGGGTGTTCCTGTTCACCGAGGAATCGCCCGTCCGCTTCCTGATGATCGAGGCGATCGCAGCGGTTGTCGGGATCGGCACGATCATCGCGTCGGGCGCGCTCGCCGACCGCTTCGGCCGTCGCACCCTGCTCGGCGCCACTGCCGCTGCCATCGCTGCGTTCAGCGGCTTTGCGCCGCAGTTGCTCGACGCGGGCGAGTTCGGCGAAGCGGCCTTCATGATCCTCGGCTTCGCGCTGCTCGGCCTGTCCTTTGGACAGTCGTCGGGCGCGCTGTCGGCGAACTTCCAGCCGCGCCATCGTTACACCGGCTCGGCCTTCACCTCCGACCTCGCGTGGCTGTTCGGCGCCGGCTTCGCGCCGCTTGTCGCGCTCTGGCTGTCTAGCCACTTCGGGCTGATCGCGGCAGGCGCCTATCTATTGTCAGGCGCGATCGGGACGCTTGTTGCGCTGTGGCTCAACCGCGAACTCGCCAGCACGATCGGCTGACGATTGCAGCGCGAAGCAAGCTTTTCAGGCGCGGTCATTCTTGCGTGCGATGCCGAATGTCGGCGTCTATAGCCGCGTCATGAACAGCAAGCGCTCCGTCCTCATCTCGCCCGAATTCACGAGCTTCGTCGGACGCGGGCCGTGCGATCCGAGCGCGCTTCCTGCCGACGCGCTGATCCTCGGCTTCGGGGACATTGGCGAACCCGCCGTAATGATGCTCGGCAAGGACGACCTTGGCGACGGCGCCACTGACCATCTGGTCGTGTTCGCGATCAGTCGGACGGCGTGCCTGCACCTGTTCGATACGCTGCCCAAGGACGAAGGCCGCTGGTATCTGCCCGCCGACCTTCGCGGGCTCGGCCGCTCGCTCGTTGCGGTCGACGGCGACGGGCCCGCCCCCACGATGCTCCGCACCGCGCGCAGCATGGAATTATTGTGCCAGCTTTTCGCTGCGCTGAAAGCCAGCCGCATGGTCGAGGTTGGCGGCGCCACGACGCTGAGCGAAGATGACATCACGCGCGTCGCCGCGGCCCATCAACTGGTGAACGAATATTTTCAGGAAAAGCTGACCGTCAGTACGGTTGCGCGCCGCTGCGGCCTCAGCAAGGCCAAGCTCACCCACGGCTTTCGCCAGCTTTACCAATGCACCGTCCCCGAGGCGGTCAGCGCGCGCCGGCTCGACCATGCGCGGCAGCTTCTGGCGCAAAGCGACCTGCCGATTTCGAGCATCGGCTATCGCTGCGGCTATCTCAGCAACGCCAGCTTCACCCGCGCCTTCGCTCGCCGCTTTGGCATGGCGCCAACTGAAATGCGCCGACTGGAGATGACCCCAAGTTGAGCCCAAGGACGTCTAATCGTCGCGGCGCAGGATCTCGTCGCGCACGCGGCAAAGCGCCGCCCCAAGTTCAGCAATATCGCTCTCGGTCCGCGATCCGACGAGGATAGACGCCGAAAGGCAAAATCCCTGCCCAATATCGGCAAGCCCCGTCGCGACGGTGCACACGCCGCGGTGAGCATATTCCTGATCGATCGCAAAACCGCGCATGGCGGCATCGCGCACTTGCCCGACATAGGTTTCAAACGACAGATCGACCTGCCAGCGCACCGAAGCAAACCGCCGTGCCAGTTCGGCATCGTCGGCTTTTTGCATCGCAGCCAGCGCGCGCCCTGCCGCGCCGCCGCCGAGCGGCTGGCGCTGCGCATCGGCCAATTGCAGACGCATCCCGGCATCGCTTGCGGCATGAGCAACGAGTTGCATCCGCTCGCCCGACACCATTTTCCACAGTCCCACCGCAGCCTCGGACGATTGCGCGAAGGCGGTCATCAGCGGCTGCGCACGATCGATGAGATTACGCGTCGTGTCGCGGACGCCCTCCAAGTCTGCCCATGCGGGCGCGATCGCGAAATGCTTCGTCCGCGCATCGCGCTCGATAACCCCTTCGGCGACCAGCGTTTTGAGAAGATTGAACGCCGAGGAAGGACTCAGGTCGAGCGATCTGCCAATATCCGACAAGGACAGCGTCCGCGACTCCGCGAGAAGACGGAGAACCGCGAAAGCTTGGGACACGGAGCGGATCGGGCCAGTCATGACGGCGATATAGTTTTCACATAGGTGAAAAACAATTCTTAATGTTGAAACAGAAAGCCCGAGCTAGTAAATCGCTGGGCCAACCGAATCATAAGGGGAGATGAGCGTGAGCCGGTGTCTTGAAGGCAAGGTTGTGGCGATCACCGGCGCGGGCCGCGGCATCGGCCGCGAACTGGCGCTCCACTGCGCCGCACAGGGCGCATCGATTATCGTCAACGACCCTGGAGTCGCGCAGGCGGGCGACGGCAGCGACGCAGCGCCTGCGCAGACGACCGCCGATGACATCATCGCAGCGGGTGGCAGCGCCGCCGCCAATTTCGGCAATGTCGCCGATCCCAAGGAAGCTGCGGGCATCATCGAGGATGCCGTCCAGCGCTTCGGCCGGATTGATGCGGTGGTGAACAATGCGGGCATCCTGCGCGACACGATCTGGCACAAGATGAGCTATGAGGATTGGAAGAGCGTCATCGAGGTCAATCTGACCGGCGTGTTCAACGTGTCGAAGGCCGCAACGCCTTATTTTCGCGAACAGCAGTCGGGCAGCTTCATCCACTTCACCTCGACGAGCGGATTGATCGGCAATATCGGCCAAGCGAATTATTCGGCGGCGAAGCTCGGCGTCGTTGCGCTGTCGCAGTCGATCGCGCTCGACATGGCGCGCGTCGGAGTGCGCTCGAACTGCATCGCGCCCTTCGCATGGAGCCGCATGACCTCGTCAATCCCCGCGACGACACCCGCCGAACAGGAGCGCGTCAAGCGCCTCCAGTCGATGTCGGCCGACAAGATCGCGCCGCTCGTCGCCTATCTCGCCTCCGACCTGTCGACCGATGTGACGAACCAGATTTTCTCGGTGCGCAAGAATGAGATCATGCTCTTTTCCAAGCCGCGCCCCATTCGGTCGATGACGAAGGTCGAAGGCTGGACCGCCGAGGCGATTGCCGACGAACTGGTCCCGGCCTTCCGCCCCAGCTTTGCCCGCGCCGACGAAGTGTCGGCGCATGTCTTCCCTTACGACCCGATTTGAGGATCAAGCCATGAGCAACCCCGGCATGGACGCCGACGTCTTTGAACAGTTCATCGAACAGCTTCAGCGCTATGTACGCGACCGCCTTCTCCCCGCCGAGAAGGAGATCATTGAGACTGACAAGATCCCTGCGGAGATCCTGTCCGAGATGCGCGACATGGGCCTGTTCGGGCTGACGATCCCCGAAGAACATGGCGGCGCGGGGATGAATGTCAGCCAATATATCCGCACCATCCATACGCTGAGCTATGCGATGCCGGCGTTCCGTTCGATCATCTCGATCAACATCGGCATGTTCGCCTCGGCGCTGAAAAATGGCGGGACCGAAGCGCAGAAGGCCGAGTGGCTGCCGCGCATCGCGTCGGGCGAGATCGCTGCGTTCGGGCTGACCGAACCCGGCTCGGGATCGGACTCGGCGGGGCTTCAGACGAGCGCGACACAGACCGACAATGGCTGGATACTCAACGGCACCAAGCGCTACATCACCAATTCGCCCTTTGCCAAAGTCGGGCTGATCATGGCGCGCACCAGCAAGGACAATCTGCCCAAGAATGCGCATGTCTCGGCCTTCATCGTACCGCTCGACGCGCCGGGCGTGACAATCGGCAAGTCGGACAAGAAGATGGGCCAGTCGGGCAGCCATATCGCCGATATCGTGATGGACGACGTGCGCGTCGGTGGTGAGGCTTTGCTCGGCGGCGAACTTGGCAAGGGCTTCATGTTCGCGATGATGAGCCTCGACAATGGCCGCATGTCGGTCGGCGCCGCCGCCACCGCTTACGCCCGCCGCGCGCTCGACAGCGCCGTCCGCTATGCAACCGAACGCAAAGCGTTCGGCGAACCAATCGCCAATTTCCAGCTGATCCAGCAGATGCTCGCGCAGAGCGAGATCGATATTTATGCGGCCGAATGCATGATGGAGGATGTGACGCGCCGCGCCGACGCGGGCGAGAATGTCCTGCGCAAAGCCGCGGCGTTCAAGGTGTTCGCATCCGAAATGTGCGGGCGCGTCGTCGATGCCTGCGTCCAGGTCTATGGCGGCGCGGGCTATCTCGCCGAATATGACGCCGAACGCTTTTTCCGCGATGCGCGCATCTATCGCATCTACGAAGGCACGACGCAGATTCTGCAACTCCAGATCGCGAAGCATATGCTGCGCGAATTTGCGGCGAACGGCTGATGTATAACCTCCTGTCCGGCCTGTCCGTGATCGAGGCGTCGTCGTTTGTCGCCTCGCCGACGGCGGGACTCTATCTGGCGCAGTTCGGCGCCGAGGTGATCCGCGTCGACCAGATCGGCGGCGGTCCCGATTTCCGCCGTTGGCCGGTGACCGAGGACAATGATTCGCTCTATTGGGAAAATCTCAATCGCGCGAAAAAGTCGGTTGCGCTCGACCTCGGGCGTCCCGAAGGGCGCGAATTGCTGCAGCAATTGGTGCGCGCGACGGGCCAGTTCGTCACAAATTTCCCGGCGGGCGGCTTCCTCTCGCACGAGACGCTGGCTGAAGGTCGCCCTGACCTGATCACCATCCGCGTCATGGGCTGGGCCGACGGCTCGCCGGCGCTCGACTATACCGTCAACAACAGCGTCGGCTATCCGATGCTGACCGGCGCCGGTCCCGAGCCGGTGAACCATGTGCTCCCCGCTTGGGATCTGCTGACCGGAAGCTATGCGGCATTCGCGCTTCTCGCCGCGCTTCAGCGGCGTACCGCAACGGGCGAAGGCGGCGAAGTCCGCTTGCCGCTGTCTGACGTCGCGATCGGCACTGTCGCCAATCTCGGCGGCATCGCCGAAACGCTCTATTCGGGCGCGAACCGGCCGCGGCTCGGCAACACCGTCTATGGACTGTTCGGGCGCGATTTCGTGACGCGCGACGGTCAGCGCACGATGATCGTCGTCGTCACTCCGCGCCAATGGGCGAATCTCGTCGCCGCACTCGATCTTGGCGACTCTATTGCCGCGACCGAGGCCGCGCGCGGCGTGTCCTTCGCCAAGGATGACGGCCTGCGCTTCAATCACCGCGATGCGCTTTATCCGCTGTTCGAGCGCGCGATCGGCGCGCGCGATCATGCCGACCTCGCCGCCGCGTTCGACGCAGGCGGGATCGTGCATTCGCCGTACCGGACGATGCTCGACGCCGTGAACGACCCCGCGCTGGTCGCGAATAATCCGGTGTTCGGCAGCGCCGACAACCCCAGTGGCTTTACCTATCCCGCGGCAGGCGCTTTTGCGACCATCCCGCAGATGGAGCGCCAACCGCCCCGCCCCGCGCCGCGCAACGGCGCGCACAGCGAAGAGATCCTCGCCACCCGCCTTTCGCTTTCCTCGGGCGAAATCGCCCGCCTTATTGACGCCGGCATTGTCGGCACTGACTGAACCGGAGACTATTCCATGACCCTGCGCCGCGCCGCCATCGTCGCCCCCATCCGCACCGCCGTCGGCAAATTCGGCGGCAGCCTGTCCTCGCTTACCGCGGGGGAACTCGGCGCCGTGATCCTCAAGGCGCTGATCGAGCGCACGAAGATTGACCCGGCGCGCGTCGACGACGTCGTGTTTTCGCAAGGATACGGCAATGGCGAAGCGCCGAGCATCGGCCACTGGTCGTGGCTCGCCGCCGGATTGCCGCTCGAAGTCCCTGGCTATCAGCTCGACCGCCGCTGCGGATCGGGGCTGCAGGCGATCATCAATGCCGCGATGATGGTGCAGACGGGCATGTCCGACATCGTCGTCGCGGGCGGCGTCGAGTCGATGTCTAACGTCGAGCATTACAGCACCGACATCCGCAAGGGCGTGCGCGCGGGCAATCTGACGCTGCACGACCGCCTCACGCGCGGCCGCCTGATGTCGCAGCCGGTCGAGCGCTTCGGCGTCATCAGCGGCATGATCGAGACCGCCGAAAATCTCGCAAAGGATTATGACATCAACCGCGAGGCGTGCGACGCCTATGCCGCGCGCAGCCACCAGCGCGCGGCCGCCGCATGGAGCAATGGCCTGTTCGACGACGAGCTGGTGCCGGTTTCGGTGCCGCAAAAGAAGGGCGATCCGATCATCTTCGCGCATGACGAAGGATATCGCGCCGATGCCACCCCCGAAACGCTCGGCAAATTGCGCCCGCTCGAAGGCGGCGTGGTCACTGCGGGCAATGCGAGCCAGCAGAATGACGCCGCTGCCGCGTGCCTCGTCGTCGCCGAAGACAAGCTCGACGAACTCGGGCTCGAACCCATCGCCTGGTATCACAGCTCGGCCGCGGCGGGCTGCGACCCCAGCCGCATGGGGATTGGTCCCGTCCCCGCAGTCGAACGCCTGTTCGCGCGAAACGGGCTTGGCTGGGACGATATCGATCTGGTCGAACTGAACGAAGCCTTTGCGCCGCAGGTGCTTGCAGTGCTCAAGGGCTGGGGCTGGTCGGACAACGACAGCCGGAACGCGATTTTGAACGTCAACGGATCGGGTATCTCGCTCGGCCATCCGATCGGCGCGACCGGCGGCCGCATCCTCGCCAATCTCACGCGCGAACTCGTTCGCAGGAATGGCCGCTATGGGCTTGAAACCATGTGCATCGGTGGCGGTCAGGGGATCGCCGCGATATTCGAACGTGCTGCCTGACACGATCGAGCCGGAGGACGCTGCCATGAACGAATGGGATAAGTGGGTCGGGCGCGAGGAGACGCGTCACGATCATGTCGACCCGGCGGCGCTCGGGCGCTGGCTTGCGACGCTGGACCGCGCCGCGCCCGCCGACGGGACCGTTCCGCAAGCCTATCACTGGTGCCTCGGCCTGCCCAACGCCCCCACCGCGACGCTCGGCGCCGACGGGCATCCGGTGCGCGACGAGAGTGAGAGCAGCTTCCTCCCACCCATCCCGCTGCCGCGTCGCATGTGGGCGGCGAGCAAGGTCGAGTTTGTTGCGCCGCTGCGCCCCGGACAAACGGTATCGCGCATCTCGCGCGTCGCCTCGATCACCGAAAAGAGCGGCGGATCGGGGCGCCTCGTCTTTGCCGACATCGCGCATGAGACGCG
>JAURVS010000138.1 GCA_030655355.1 Sphingopyxis sp. | reverse complement strand
GGGCGACGATGGCTTGGAAGCAACTATGGCTCTCCAGTCCCCAACCTTAGAACCGACGCGCGAAGCCG
Source organism: Sphingopyxis sp. (assembly GCA_030655355.1). Taxonomy (GTDB): domain Bacteria; phylum Pseudomonadota; class Alphaproteobacteria; order Sphingomonadales; family Sphingomonadaceae; genus Sphingopyxis. The sequence continues at coordinate 5,827 of JAURVS010000138.1, read as the reverse complement.
ACGTAGAGTTCGACGTCGGGGCTGTCCCGATTGAGCCCGAGGTTCGCGCCAATATCCCACTGACTATCGTCATCAGCTTGCCAGCCCGCGGATAAGCCCGCTAGCGCCTCGGTGCTGTGTCCGCCGGGGTCGCGATCGCGGGTCAGTGAAACTTCTGCCGCCATCGAAATATCGTCGGATACATTGAAACCCAGGCCGATAACCGAGCCATAAGCAAGATGGCGGCCATCACCGTCGCCATCGACCGCGGCGTCGATATGCGGCGTCAGCCCAAGCGACAATGCGCCGAGGTCGAAGCTCGCCGGAACGATCAGCCCTGCAGCCCAGTCCCCTGCCCCGACTCCATCGCCGCCGATCGGGAACGTGGCATAAGGCATCAGCGCGACCGAAAATCCCGACCCATCAGGATTGCTCAGATTCTGCCGCAGCGCGATCGTCACATCGCCCGTCCGCGTGCGGCTATTCACATCGCCGGTTGCGCGATCGCGATTGCGGACATGTCCGAGCATCGTCCAGCCCAGTTGCACCTCCAGCGACGGCGTTAGTCCCGCGCGCAGCAAGGCATCGCCGAAACTCCATGCATCGGTCCGCGTGTCGGCGGTCCGATCGAGCGTCCAGTCTGCGAGCCCCATCTCCAACATCATGGTTCCGGGCTCTACCGTGCACGCGGGAGTGCCGAGCCCCGGCCGGTCGGGGCAAAATTCACGCTGCCCCTCCTCGGCAAACGCCGGCGCGGCCGCTGCCATCGCGGCGAACAAGATGATCGATCTGAACAACATGCGGTCCTCGCTTCTACGAACATCGGACTTTCTGGCTCCAAAAGCCGAAAGATCGATCAAGCCCGCTTGCCTCGAAACTGCAAGCGGCTAATTTGTCCAAATGGCAACGTCTCCCCGCGCGAAAAAGCGCAAGCTCCCCTGGTATCTGCGGCCATTCAAATGGCTGCTTTGGTTTATCATCGCCTCGGTGCTGTGGGTGCTGATCTATGCCGTCGTGCCGCCGCCGGTGACCTTTACCATGCTCGCCGACAGCAGCGGAATTACGAAGGACTGGACCAGTCTGTCCGACATCGACCGCAACATGGTGCGCGCGGTGATCGCTGCCGAGGACGGCAAATTCTGCAGCCATGACGGCTTCGATCGCGACGCGATCGAGCAGGCAATCGAACGCAACGCCAAAGGCAAAAGGATGCGCGGCGGATCGACGGTCAGCCAGCAGACGGCGAAGAATGTCTTCCTGTGGCAAGGCAGCGGCTGGACGCGCTATGTCCGCAAGGTGCCCGAAGTCTGGTTCACCTTCCTGATCGAGAAGATCTGGGGCAAGCGCCGGATCATGGAAGTCTATCTGAACGTCGCCGAGACGGGCATCGGAACCTATGGCGTCGAGGCGGGGGCGCAGCGTTATTTTGGGCATGGCGCGGGCAAGCTGGCGCCTGCAGAGGCGGCGCGCATCGCCGCGATCCTGCCGCTGCCCAAGAAGCGCGAGGCGGTGAGCCCGTCAGGCTTCACCCGCCGCTATGGCAACACGATCCGCGCACGCATCGGACAGGTTGGACGCGACGGGCTGGATGCTTGTGTCTATAAATAGATTAATTCCGGCTTTTCGACTGTAGCGGCGCGAGGCTGTCGAACCCGTCGAGTTGGTCCTGCGCGCAATAGCTCACCATGCCCCAATCGATCAGATCGTCGTCGGTCCAGCGTTTAAGGCAAATCTGAAAGGACGACTGGAGCGCCACTTCCTTGTAAATCGCCTGAAACAATGTGAAATTGCGCGCGCTGACGACTTCATCCTTGAAGCAGTCAGCAAGCACGAGGTCCGGCCGGTCCGTCTGCTCCTTCTTGCAACGGACGCGCGCCAGGTCGGGGTCGAATTTGGCATTGGTCAGCGACGTCTCGGTCAGCAAGGCCTCGTTCCGTTGCGAGCATATCTGGGTCATGTTCCAGTCGGGCTTGTCGTCTTCGCTATAGTCCGCGACGCACCGCTCGATCGCAGTTTTCAGCGCCGGCTTCGCAAATCGATACACCGCGGACAATTCGCGGTGATCGCGGTTGAGGCTTTTGACGCATTCGGCTTGCGCGTCGAAATCCTGCGCCTCATTTTCGTCGGCGCATTGCGCGACGGCCTGTGCGGGATTGAAGGCAGGAAGGGGTGAGGAGGCGAGCGCCATCACGAGCAGCAACATGCGACGACGATGGCGGCAGTCGCCTGATATTGAAAGCCTTTTTACCGATAGATAGCCGGAAACGCTGGGCAGCTAGGCAGGCTTCCAGCTTTTCCGTTCGTCGGCCTGCTTCAGCACCTCGAATGCCGCTTGCCCTGCGGCAAAGCGCTTGGCGGCGTCGGCGTCGCCCGGTTTCACATCGGGGTGCGTCTCCTTGGCGAGTGCCCGCCAGGCTTTTTTCGTCGCCTCGATATCGGCGTCGGGTTCAAGGTCGAGGATTTCGAGTGCGCGCATTTCGTCGGCGCTGCGGGTCCCGTCGCCCGACCCGCCCCACGCATAATGCTGTGCCTTGGCATAGGCGCCTGCGTCGCGCGTTTCGTCGGCGGCACGTTCGGCGGCGTCTTCAGCGCTCAAGCCTTCGAAATAGTCCCAGCCGCGATTATATTCGGCCGCGTGGGCTTCGCAGAAATACCAGCGTTCGGGGCTGTTCGGCGACTTGGGTGCCGGGCAGTTTCCGGGGTTTGTGCAGCCGTGGCGATCGCAGAGGCGGACCTTCTGCGCCTCCGTGCTCGAGCCATAGGGGCGCCAGCGGGGGAAACCCCAATCATCGGATCTTTTGACGCGCTTCATAGTCCCCATGTAGCGGCTGGGGTGCGCAATTGCTAGCCGAAGCGGCAAAACCTAGTCTTTGGGCTTGTATCCGAACGCCTTGGCCGCAAGCTTTACGACTGCGGGGTCGAGATCGGGCGGCGTCATCGGCACCGCGGCCTCGAGCGCCTCGACGATATGCGTCAGCGCCGCGATGCGTCCCGCCTTCTTGTTGTTGCCGTCGATCACCTTCCACGGAGCCCAGCGCGTGTTCGTCTGCGCGAACATCTCCTCCACCGCGGCGAGATAGTCCTTCCGCTTCGCCCGGTTGCGATAATCTTCGGTCCCCGTCTTCCAGCGCTTCCACGGGTCGTCGAGGCGGTCGGCAAAACGCTTGTCCTGCTCGTCCTGCGTCAGATGGACGAATATCTTGACGAGGTTTGTGCGGCTGCCGGTGAGCTGCGCCTCGAACTCGTTGATCTCGTCATAGCCCTTGCGCCATTCGGCCTCGCTCGCAAAGCCTTCGACGCGCTCCACGAGAACGCGGCCGTACCAGCTGCGGTCGAAGATAGAGATTTCGCGGTTGCCGGGCAGACGCTTCCAGAAACGCCAGAGGAAATGACGGGCCTTTTCCTCCTCGTTCGGGGCGCTGATTGGCCAAACCTCGAAATAACGCGGGTCGAGCAGCGCAGTCATGCGCTTGATGATGCCGCCCTTCCCCGCCGCATCCCAGCCTTCAAACATAATGATGCTGCGGTGGCCGTGTGTGATGTGCGCCGACTGCACGCGCTCGAGCCGTTCCTGCAGCGCGTCCAGCGCGTCGGAATAGTCGCCGTCGTATTTGGCGCCGGTTTCGAAATCGGAAAGAGAAATGCTCATAGCCCTCCGTAGCGCAACCCGGTGCATCCTACCAAGCGCGATGCACGCCTGTCATTTTCTGGCACAGGCTTGGCGCGCTTCATTACTTCTGGCCGAGAAGGCGCTTGCGGGCATCCCAGTCGGCGAGCGCGCGGCGATGGCGCTCGATCCGCTCGATCCCCTCCGTGATGGCGCTGCTCCGCGATCCTTGCCGCTGCGCCTCGCCGTACCAGTCGATCGCAGCGGTAAAATCACCCTGCATCTCGGAGCAGAGCCCGAGGTTGAAGGCGAGCGCCGGGGTTGGCTCGGCGTCGCGGGTCATGGCGGTCCATGCGGCACAGGCCGCGGCCTGATCGCTTTTGGTCAGCCGCACCGCATTTTTGAAGGCCGTTTGCGCAGGCTTGGCGAGCCCCTTGGTGCTTTCTTCGACGCGGATATCGAGAACATAATCGCGCGGCGCGAGATCGCCGCGGATCGCCTTCACATGGTCAGCCTGCGCCCATTCGATATAATCGTCGACCGAACGCGAAGCCGAGCGATCCGGGCAATAGGTCACCTGATCGCGGGCGCTGAGCGGGCGGGTGTAGCGAACCGATCCGTCGCCGATCGCGACGAGCCGCGCAGTTGTCGCGACGGTGATCGTGCGGCGGCGGCAGCGTATGTCGACTTCCGCCTCTTTCAGGCATTTCTTCTTGTCGGTGGTATCATGTTCGACGCAGCGTTTGCGCTTTTCGGTGACGGGCACTTCGTCGACGCTGGCGCGGGTCGTCCCGGTGACCAGCGCATCGGTAGGGGCGCCCGATTCGGGCGCGATGATCCGGTAATAGGGGCGACCTTCGAACTGCGCATTGCCCAGCGCCGCCTCGAGATGCTGCGCGAGCGCGGCGCCATCCTCCCCATCGAAGCGCTCGACCGAGATACGGAGCAGATCATTGACGTTGGCACTGGCCGGGTCGCTGCCACGGATCGTCAGCGTTTCCGCCGCGGCAGGCATTGCGAGACACAGCAACGCCACAGCAAGCACCGGTCGCATGGTCATGATTGTCATCCCCCGATATCAACCCCGTGCCGGGCTATCGCAGCCCGGCGGCGCTGTCAAAGCGCAGTGGCGATGAGGTCGGCGAGACGCTGCGGCGCTTCCATCGGGATGAAATGGCTCTGATCGGTCCATTGCTCGTCGCGTACTGCGCCGACTGCGATACCAAGATCGGGCGCGGTCGGGCTGACGGAAAAATCGAGATGGCCTGCGCGTTCGCCGCTGCGCGCGCGAATCACGCTGACCGGCGCTGCAATACGGCCGAGCCAGTCATAGGGATTGGTACGCAGCGCGCTTTGATAGACCGAGGCTTCGAGCGCGGGCGGGCACGCCAGGTCCCACCCCTCGCCGTCCGCAGCCCGAAGCAGGCCATAATGGCAATAGTCGGCGAGAACCGCGGGCTGCCAAAGCGCATAGGGCGGGCGCGACGCAAAATGCGCGTTCATCGCTTCCCAGCCGTCCCAGCGGCCGCGCCGCCGCGCGACTGGATGGTCGGCGGGGTCTGGCACCGGCTCGTCGGCGCCGCCGATATAGAATTCGGGCGGCATGATCACCGGGTCGATCAGAAAGACATGCGCAAAAGCGTCGGGCCGCTCAGCCGCCAGCCGGGTTAGCACATAACCGCCCATACTATGCCCGCAGCCGACGAGCGGCGTGCCCGCAAAGCGGTCGACCAGCGGCAGCAACGCATCGGCGGTGTTCGCCCAGCCCGACAGCGAGGCCGGCTTGAAGCTGCGCCCATGCCCTAGCTGGTCAGGCGCAATGACATGCGTGCCGGGCGGCAGCGCCGCGACGACCTGATCCCACAGCCGCGCGTGGAAGCCCGTCGCGTGGAGCAGGAGAAGCGAGGGCCGGTCCGAGGGTGTGCCCCATTCGAACCAGCAAATCTCGCCTCCCGGCGTTTCCAGCCGGTGTTCGCGCGGCGCTTCGACCATGCCTTAGCTCTTGGGGCCGTCGACGACGCGGAGGCCAAGTTCCTTGAGCTGCTTGTCGCTGACCGGGGCCGGCGCATTCATCATCAGATCTTCGGCCTTCTGGTTCATCGGGAAAATGACGACTTCGCGGATGTTCGGCTCGTCGGCGAGCAGCATCACGATGCGGTCGACACCCGGCGCCGAACCACCATGCGGCGGCGCGCCGAATTTGAAGGCGTTGATCATGCCGCTGAAGTTCGCATCGACATC
>JAURVS010000363.1 GCA_030655355.1 Sphingopyxis sp. | reverse complement strand
GTCGAGGAACCCGCCGAATGACGAGCCCGATCAAATTGGGCGGCGTGCATCACGCCGCCTATCGCTGCAAGGACGCGAAGGAAACGGTCGATTGGTACGAGCGCATGCTCGGCATGACCTACACCACGGCCTTTGCCGAGGATCATGTGCCGTCGACGGGCGAATATGACCCTTATATGCACGTATTCCTCGAGGCGGGGAACGGCAACATCCTCGCGTTCTTCGAACTGCCGAACCAGCCCGACATGGGCCGCGACACCAACACCCCGGCATGGGTGCAGCATCTGGCGTTCAAGGTCGGCAGCTTCGACGAGCTTGTCGCGGCAAAGGCGCATCTCGAAGCCGAAGGCGTCGATGTGCTCGGCCCGACGCACCACGGCATCTTCAAGTCGATCTATTTCTTCGACCCCAACGGCCACCGTGTCGAGCTGGCATGCGACATCGGCACCGCCGAACAATATGCCGAGCTCAAGCGCGTTGCGCCGCTGATGCTGGAGGAATGGAGCCAGACCAAAAAGGCGCCGCGCCACGCCGACTGGCTGCATACCGCTGCGAACGAGTAATTCACAGGCGTCTCTATTCCGTTCGTGTCGAGCGAAGTCGAGACATCCCGCGAAATTGCGCCCAGCCTGAGGGGCATCTCGACTTCGCTCGATGCGAACGGGTTTTGAGCTCGTCTACTTCCGATCCAGCCCGATGCTCTGCAGCGTCGCGCCGCTGCATTTGTCGGCTTCCTTGGTCTTGCCGCCGCCCGACAGCGCGCCGATCGCGAGGAAGCCCGCGACCACGGCGACAAGGAAGGCGCCGGTGACCCAGATCAGATATTTGTCGATGAACGCCTTGATCGGCGCCCCGAACAGCCGGAACAAAATGCCGACGAGCATGAAGGAAAAGGCGCGGCTGGCAAGACTGGCCCACAGGAACGTCCAGAAATTCATGTGGATGAAGCCCGCGGTGATCGTCAGCAGCTTGAACGGGATCGGCGTCGCCCCCTTGATCAGGATGATCTCGGCGCCAAACTCGCGCAAATAGCAGGCGGCCGGCGGGAAAGCGTCGGTCAGCCCGAGCACGCCGAGCAGCCACAGCCCGACGCTTTCATACAGGAAGAAGCCGATCGAATAGCCGAGCATGCCGCCCATGACCGAGGCGACCGTACAGATGACGGCATAGCGCACCGCCTTCTTCGGATTGGCGAGGCACATCAGCCCGAGCAGCGGATGCGGCGGGATCGGGAAAAAGCTAGCCTCGACGAAGGCGACCAGCGCCAGCCAGAACTCGGCGTGGGGATGCGCCGATTTCTCCATCGTCCAGTTGTACATACGCGTGATGAAACCGGGCCGGTGGGTGGTGGCGGTCATGCTGTTCCTTTGCGGGGGGCCATGATGCCCATCGACCTGCTATGCCGTTGGTGCCCGGCGAAGTCGAGTTCTAAGCCCCCCTCCCGCTTGCCGGAAAGGGGGGCGTGTTTGATCAATGCCGGAAATGGCGCATCCCGGTGAATACCATCGCAAGCCCAGCTTCATTCGCCGCCGCAATAACCTCATCGTCGCGGATCGAACCGCCCGGCTGGATGACGCAGGTCGCGCCCGCCTCGACCGCGGCGAGCAGGCCGTCGGCAAAGGGGAAGAAGGCGTCGCTCGCCACCGCGCTGCCGACGGTACGTGCTTCGGCCCAGCCGTGGCTCTCGGCCGCTTCGCGCGCCTTGACCGCGGCGATGCGCGCGCTGTCGCGGCGGTTCATCTGCCCGGCGCCGATACCCGCGGTCGATCCGCCCTTGGCATAGACGATCGCATTCGACTTTACATGCTTGGCGATCGTCCACGCGAACAGCGCGTCGGCCAGTTCTTCCTCGGTCGGCGCGCGGTCGGTGACGACCTTCAGGTCGGCGCGCGTGATGCGGCCATTGTCGCGGCTCTGCGCGAGCCAGCCGCCCGCTATCGTCTTCATCATCAGCCCGCCGCGCGCCGGGTCGGGAAGTTCCCCCGTCAGCAGCAAGCGGAGATTCTTCTTCTTCGCGAACACCGCGCGCGCGTCGGCG
>JAURVS010000362.1 GCA_030655355.1 Sphingopyxis sp. | reverse complement strand
GCATAACGATACTTAAAGCCCTTATGAGTCGCAAGGCAAGAAAAACATCGCGGGCGGTGGTCGCCAAGACGATGATGCGTGGGAGGACCCTATGAACAGAAATTTTGTTGCGCTGCTCGCTGCATCGGCGCTCGCCAGCCCAGTCGCCGCATTTGCGCAGGACGCCGTTCCGGCGCCCGACTCCGCTCAGGAACAGGGCGGGCTCGAAGAAATCATCGTCACCGCGCAGAAGCGCGCCGAGGGGCTTTCGGACGTGCCGATCTCGATCTCGGCGATCAGTGGCAAGCAGGTCGAAAGCTATGGCCAGACCAACCTTGAACAGATCTCCTCGTCGGTCCCGAACCTAAAGATCACGCAGACCGCAATCGCCAACCGCATCGCGATCCGCGGTATCGCGTCGGGCGACAATAAAGGTTTTGAGCAGTCGGTCGCGATGTTCGTCGACGGCGTCTATTACGGCCGCGACCAGCTTTCGCGCCTGCCGCTGATCGACATGGAACGGGTCGAAGTGTTGCGCGGTCCGCAGCCTACGTTGTTCGGCAAAAATGCGATCGCGGGCGCGGTCAACATTACGACGCGCAGCCCCACCGACGAGTTCGAAGGCTCGGTGAGCGGATTGTACGAATTCAACCACAAGGAATTGCAGTTGACTGGCGTGCTCTCGGGCCCGCTAACCGATGGCCTCGAAGCGCGTGTTGTCGGTTATTATCGCAAAATGGACGGTTATTTTTATAACCAGAAGCTCGACCGCGACGAGCCGAATGTCGACGAGAAATATGTTCGCGGCAAACTGGAATTCGATCGCGGCGGGCCGTTCGCGGCCGAACTGAAAATCGAATATGCCGACTTCGAAGCAAAGGGACAGCCGCGCGACGTGTTCGGCGCGGTGGGCAATTACAGCACCGTGTTCCAAGGCCCGTTCTTCGTCAGCACCACGCCCGACTATGTCCGCGAAGATAATGGTTATGAGAGCCGGAACAAGGTGTTCGGGGCAACACTCAACATGGATCTTGAGGTCGGCGAGCATACGTTGACGTCGAGCAGCGCGCTGCTCGATTACAAGACGCGCGAGATTGTCGACGTTGATTTCTCAGGCATCAGCTTCCTCGACGGCACCAACCTGCTCGAAGATTATCGTCAGTTCAGCCAGGAGCTGCGGCTGACCTCGCCCGGCGGCGAGACCTTCAACTATATCGGCGGCATCTACTATCAGCATGCCAAGCTCGACGTGCAGGATTTCACCCGCTTCAATCCGACCTTCCTCGCGTTGGGCGCGCCGTTCAACGCGCTCGGCGACACGCGCAACGACCGCGACTATGCGCAAAAGTCGGACCTGATCTCGGGCTTTGCCCAGGGCGAACTGGCACTGAGCGACCGGTTCCGCATCACGGCGGGCGCGCGCTTCAACCATGAAAAGAAGAGCGGCAGCCGCACGCTGACGATCTTCAAGGGGCCGCTCAACACCTCTCCATTGCCCGTCGTCACCGCAGTGTTCCGCGCGCTCAACATCGAGGCGCACAGCGTATCGGGCAAGATCAGCGAAGACAGCTTTAACCCGATGGTCAACGTCCAGTTCGACGCGACCGACGACCTGATGCTCTACGCCTCCTATGCCAAGGGCACTAAGGCGGGCGGGTTCGACATCCGTTCGAACTCGCTGCCCGGATCGACGACCGTGGCAAAGCCGGGGGCGTTCGAATTCGAGGATGAAAGCGCCGACAATTTCGAGGCGGGGCTGAAATACAAGGGCCGCAACGTCGCGTTCAACCTGTCGCTCTACCGGACGAA
>JAURVS010000359.1 GCA_030655355.1 Sphingopyxis sp. | reverse complement strand
CTTGTCGACCTCGGCCGCGACGTCGGATGCGACCGCGCTGTTGCCGATATTGGCGTTGATCTTGACGAGGAAGTTGCGGCCGATCGCCATCGGCTCGCTTTCGGGGTGGTTGATGTTGCTGGGGATGATCGCGCGGCCGCGCGCGACCTCGTCGCGGACGAATTCGGGGGTGACGTAATCGGGGATGCTGGCGCCGAAGCTTTCGCCGTCGCGCTTATATTCGGCGAGGCGCGCGCGGCCGAGATTTTCGCGCTCGGCGACATATTCCATCTCGGGGGTGATGATCCCGCGGCGGGCATAGTGCATCTGGCTGACGTTCGCGCCGGGCTTGGCGCGGAGGACGGTGCGGCGGACGTTGGGGAAGGCGGGGACTCCTCCAGAGCGATCCGGGCCGAGCTGGCCGTTATCCTCGGGCTTGACCTCGCGCTGCGCGACCTCTTCGACGTCGCCGCGGCCGCGGATCCACTCGCTACGGATTTCGGGGAGGCCGGCGCTGATGTCGATCGTCGCATTGACGTCGGTATAGGGGCCGCTGGTGTCATAGACGCGCACCGGGGGCTCGCCCGAATGCGGGTCGAGGTCGATCTCGCGCATCGCGACGCGGATGCCGCTGCCGGTCTGCGTCGCGACGTGGATCTTGCGGCTGCCGCGGATCGGGCCGGTGGTGACGCCGATGGGGGTGGCTTGCGTCTTGTCGAGGCGGGAATCGATGTCGGCCATGTGCAGTCGCTCCATTATGTCGGAGCGAGAATGGGGATTCCGCGTTGGGAATACCGACCCTCCCTCCGCCGGTATTAGCCGGATCAGGTTCAACGGGTCGCGGTTTATTCCGCTCTCAACCGGCCATCACAGACACGGCTCCCCGGGGATGGCCGGGGTTATAGGCGGCGGGCGATGCGCTGTCCATTGATGATGCTGGCGGGACGGTGGTAAAAGCGGGCGAGGGAGGCGCATATGCGGATGTTGGTGGCGAGCCTTGCGCTGGTGCTGGTCGCGGCGAGCCCGGCGGCGACGGTCGACGATCTGGGCTGGCTCGCGGGGCAGTGGGCTAGCGAGGCCGACGGGCGCTGGACCGAGGAGAGCTGGTCGGCGCCGCGCGGCGGCGTGATGATCGGCTATAGCCGGGCGGGGCGCGGCGATGGCTTGCGCGAGTTTGAGTTTCTGCGGATCGCTGCAGGCGAGGATGGCGGGCTGGCCTATCTGGCGCAACCGCAGGGGCAGGCGCCGGTCGCGTTCCGGCTGGTGCGCCGCGATGCGGCGAGCGCGACGTTCGAAAATGGCGCGCATGATTATCCGCAGCGCATCGCTTACGCGCGCAGCGGCGACACGCTGACCGCGACGATCTCGGCGATCGACGGGTCGAAAGCGCGCAGTTGGACCTATAACAGGCGCTAGCCGGTGCGGCGTGCGAGCCAGACGCCCGCGACCATCAAGGCGATGCCCGCGAGGCGCTTGGCGTCGACGGGAAAGCGCATCGCGCCGAACAGGCCGAAATGATCGATCGTCGCGGCGCTGATGAGCTGGCCGACGAGAACGAAGAAGATCGCATTGCCGACCCCGAAGCGCGGCGCGATGAAGGTCACCGCGATGACGTAGAAAGCGACGAACAGCCCGCCGAAATAGAAGTGGAATGGAATGTCCGACGAAAAACGGATCTGGCCGATCGATCCGGTCATCAGCGCGCCCGCAGTGGCGATGAGGAAGGCGAGCCCGAAGAGGATCATCGACGCCGCCATCGGGCTGCCAAGCCTCCCGCCGAGCCCCCCGTTGAGCGCGGCGAGGATCGGGATGCCGACCCCGGTGAGCAGCATGATCGTGGCAAAGGCGGGGGCGGCGTTGTGGGCGGTCATCGTGGCGGCTCCTTCAGGGCTTGCGCCGCACGATAGTCGAGGACCGGCAGACCGCCGATCCCCCAATTTTCGAAATCGACCTCGTCGATATTGACGACGGTGGTCGCGGGATTTTTCCCAAGCACGCGTTGCAGCAATTCGGTGACGCCGGCGATCAGGTCGGCTTTCTGCGCAGGCGTCGCGCCTTCGCGGGTGATGCGGATGTTGACGTAGGGCATGGCGGGCTCCTCAGGCGAAGGGGGTGGCGAATTCGATACGGATGCCGCCGGGCATTGCACAGATGAAATGATGCGTCGTCGCGCCTTCGCGGATCGGTTCGGGGTCGAATTCGATGGTGACGCCGGGGTGGCCCTGCACGCGCGCGAAAACGGTGCGCAGCGTGTCGAGGTCGGCGACGCCGAGCGCGATATGGTGGAGGCCGATATTGGCGCGGCGGTCGAACGGCGTCGCGCTCGCCGGATCGGCGACCTGCCACAAGGTCAGCAGCGTCGTTCCGTCGGAGACGAAGATTGCGGGATAATCGGGACGTTCGGCGGCGACGGTAAAGCCAAGCGCTTCGACGAAGAAGTCGCGCGCCTCGGCGACGTCGCGGACGGCGAGCCCCACATGGTGGGCGCCGCGGGTGAGGGGGCGGGTCGAGGCGTCGGTCATGGCTGTTCCTTTGTACGAAGCGCCGCGATTTCGGCGCGCAGCTGCTTGAGTTCGTCCGCCATCGGGCGGATCGCGGCGGAAATTTCGGCTTCGGTGAAGCGCGGCGTGATGTGCTGCGAGCAATTCCATTCCCAGCCGATCACGTCGATGAAGAAGGCCCGCTCGGGCGTCGCGCGATAGCCATCGGGCATCAGCGCGGTAACCGCGGCGGGATCGTCGGCGAGTTCGACGCTATGCGCATGACCGACGAGCTTGAGCCGCTCGCGGTTCGGATAGTCCATGAGGAACAGCGAGACGCGGTCGTTGCCCGCAAGATTCGCGGTGCTGATATATTGCTTGTTGCCGCGATAGTCGGCGAAACCGATGCGATTGCCCGCGATATGGCGGAGGAAGCCCGCGGGGCCGCCGCGATGCTGCATATAGGGCCACCCGGCGGCATTGACGCTCGCCATGTAAAAGCTGTCGCGTTCGGCGATATAGTCGAGTTCCTTGTCGGTGAGCCTGTCAGGAGTTCCGTCGGCGCCGGCGTCCATCCTGGCATAGGATGCGCGCGAGCCATGCTGCTCCTGCAGCTCTTTCACTGCATGGTCGAACAGTGTGTGCCGGTAATTTTGTGCCATCTGCCTGCGCCTTCCCAAAGGAAGCGAACGAAGGCCGGAGGAGGGGCTAGCCTTCGTTCGCCTTTCGGGAGGTAGGTTATTGCTTTGATCGTGATAATGGCGAAAGATTGTACGAGTTAATTCCGGTAAATGGAACAATCATGGATCGTCTGCTCACGCTCGAAATGTTCGTTGCCGTCGCCAGCGAAGGCGGGTTTGCCGCTGCGGCGCGCAAGCTGGGGAGTTCGCCGCCCGCGGTGACGCGCGGGATTGCGGCGCTTGAGGCGCGGCTGGGGACGAGCCTGTTCCATCGCTCGACACGCGCGGTTGCGCTGACCGATGCCGGGGCGGCGTTTCTGGAACAGGCGCGGCGCATCCTCGCCGATTTGGCGGGCGCCGAGCGCGAATTGCGCGGCGCCGAGGCGGAGCCGCGCGGGCAGCTCCATCTCACCGCACCGGTGATGTTCGGGCGACTGCATGTCCTGCCCGTGGTGAGCGCATTGATGGCGCAATATCGCGATCTGGCGGTGCGGATGATGCTGATCGACCGCAATGTACGGATCGTCGAGGAAGGCATCGATGTCGCGGTGCGGATCGGCCCGCTCGCCGATTCGAGCCTGAAGTCGGCGCGGATCGGCGGGGTGCATCAGATGCTCGTCGCGAGCCCCGCCTATCTGGCGCGGCGCGGCGCGCCGACGCGCGTTGCCGATCTGGCGGGGCATGAACTGATCGGCGCGATGGGGCCGCGCGCGACGACCGAGTGGCAGCTTGCATCGACGCGGTGGCGGCTGGACCCGCGGCCGCGGCTGGTGATGAACACCGTCGACGGGCTGCTCGCGGCGGCCGAGGCGGGCCAAGGGATCGCAAATCTGCTGAGCTATCAGGTCGCCGATGCGCTCGACGCGGGGCGGCTGATCGCGCTGCTGCGCGACGAACAGCCACCGGTGCTGCCCGTCCATCTGTTGTTCGAACCATCGCGCGCGGGATTGCCTGCGGTGCGGCTGTTTATCGCGGCGATGAAGCAGCGGGCGCGGATGAAGGGGTTGGTTTGAGGGGTGACGAGGACGTTTCTCGGCCCCTCCTCTGAAGAGGAGGGGCTCGCAGTGCGTGCGGCATGTTTTAGATGAACAAACGACGTCCCGGATCGCGCCGTGCCCCTCGGGAGAGCAAGGCCCCCGGTCCATCCCTCAGGACGGCCCGATATACAGCGCAAACACTCCGGCGGCGATGAAGAGCAGGCCCATAGCGAGGAAGGCGATGTAGAAGATGCTGAGCCGCGCGGGGGCCCAGACCGCCACTTCGGCCGGATCGTCGGGATTGTAGCGGAGGCGGACGGTCTTTCCGATCTCGGGAATTTCGCCCGTCGCGACATCGTCGACGAGCAGCGCGGGCGGCATTCCCGGGAATTTATACGCGATTTCGGCGCTGTGGAGCGTGCTGACCATGCCTTCGTAATTGCGGCTGCTGTGCGTGCGATAGCCAGTTATCCGGCCCTCAATCTCGCGCCAGTGGCGTCCGCGCGTCTCGCTGCGGATCACCCACAGCGATCCGCCCGCGAGAAACACGCCGAATAGCATGAACATCCACGGCAGAAATTCGACAAACCCGTTTTCCATCGCCTGCCCCTCTGGATGGACATCGCGCGAGCGCGGTTAGAACTGGTAAGCGAGCCCGCCGCCGAACAGCCACTGGTCGGCGCTGCCGGCCTGCGAGACGATCGGCGAGTCGGCGAAGCGCGAGAGAAGGCGGCCATATTGGGCTCCGCCAATCAGCACGAAGCCTTTGCGAAGGTCGCCCGACAAGCCATAGGCGCCCGCGATGCCGAGGGTGTATTTGCCCGCCGTCGCCTTGCGTCCGGCGCCGGTGTAGACCGGTAGGCCGCTCGCGGCGCTGCCGAGCGCGTCGATGTCGTAATAATAGCGGCCAAAGCCCTTGCCGTAAAAATTCACCGACGCCGACACGCCGAGATAGGCGCGCTTCGATAATGGGGAGCCGTAATCGATCGTCGGCGAGGCAGTCCAGCTGCCATGCTTGCCCGAGACATCCTTGGTCGCGACGAGGCGGAAACCGATCTGGTCATAGGCGCTGGTAATCACTCCAGTGTGAGTGACGCCTGCGAATACACCGGCCTCAACCGCCATTTTCTTGTCGGGCAACAGATCGACCTGCGGATCCTTGACGCTGCCGGTGCGGTCGCCGCGCAGGCTGATGATCGGGCCGAATTTGAAATCGGTTTTTTGGCCGCGGCGCTGGCGGAGCAGGTCGACCTGGAAATTGGTGCCGCGGGTCGAGAAGGAAAAGCCGCTGATTCGCCCGCGCAGATAGAAAGCCGGGAGAAAGCGGCGGTCGTCCGAGCCGTTATAGTCGGGCGTGTTGAGAACGCCTGCAGCGATCGCGATATAATCGCGCGACCATTTGCGGTCGCCCTCGTCATCGTCGCTGCGCGCGCCGGGCAGCAGGATATTCTCGTCGATGTCGGTGTTCTGGAGATAGCGTGCGGATTCTTCGTCGATCGCCGGTGCCGGCACCGTGTCGGCGGGTGCAGTCAGTTCATAGGGAAGCGGTGCGTCTTCGGCAGCGGCGGGGGTGGCAATCGCGGCGACAGCAACGAGCGGGAACCAACGCGCCGGGCGCATGGTGCGGAAGAGCAATCTCAGATCGGGCATGGTCATCCGCTCAAACATCCTGTGATCTTGCCCCTCTAATGGGGTGTAGTAAACAATCTGCCATTGCAACGGCTTCGTCTTGCCGAAGGATGCATTTGGCCGCATGTGCCTTTCATGCATCACCGCGCCTTCGCCGCTTTCATATTCCCCCACGCCGCCATTGGTTCCCGCACGGGCGCGCCATCATGACCCGCATCCCGCGTTTCATCGGCTATGCTTTCATGGCGGCTGCCGCTGTGCTGGCGGCGGTGATGAAGAAGGAAGGCGCCGAGACGGTCGGGCCGCTTCCCGCGGTCGCGGTGGCGTTGTTTCTCGGGATGGTCGGCGTGATGCTGGTGTGTACCGACCTGATGGTGCGCGGGCTTTATGCGCAGGTCGGCGCGGCGAAGGCGGCTCCGCCGTCCGGCGCCGATGCCGGGGACGGCGACGCGGCATCCTGATCGGTGGGCTTAGTTACAGCGTGACTTGTCGCCCTTGTAACAGGCTTGCGCGTCGGCATTGGCCTTGGTGATGCGCGCGACTTCGGCCTGCTGCGCCGCTAGCGCGGCCTTATAATCTTCCTGTTGCTGGAGATATTCGGCTTGTTGCCGATTGAATTCGGCTTGTTTGCGTTCGAAATCGGCGACCTTTTGCGCCTGGACGCGCTTGGCTTCGGTATCAGCCTTCAGCCAGGCCGCTGCCGCTGCATTTTGCTGCGCGTTGAGCGCGGCGGCGTCGCTGGGCGGCGAGGCGGTTTTGGTCGCGGGACGACGCGAGGCCAGATATTGGTCGCGCAACTGGGCGGCGCGGGAGGTGTCGCAGCTGTTGGGCCGCTTGCCGTTCCAATTGTTGCAGCCGGAGACGAAGCGGATGTCGATGCCCGGTTCATACTCATCATCGTCCGGATAATATGTGCCGTTGCCGTTGAGCACGCCGCGATCGGCGGCAGCTTCGAAGCCTTTCAACAGAAACTCGTCGGCGCTGTCGATTGCGAGCACGAGCAGCCCCGAACCGGTGATCAACCCGTTCGCATCGCAAGACCCCGACCAGGCGATATCCTCGACGCTGCCCGAACCATAGCGTTCCTGTGAAAAATTGGTGCCTGCCGCGTCGAGGCCGAGCGCGCCATGGTTGATGATGGCGGTGCATTCGCCCCCGGATTCGAGCAGCACCGTGCGCGTGCTCCAGTTCGCGCCAGCGTAAGGACCGCTATAAGCGTTCTGACTGTCGCTTTGCGCCGATGCAGATGTTGGCGCGATCGCAAGCAGTGTGGCGCATATTGGCGCCACCGCAAGGGCGCGCAGCCCGGCAAACGCCGGAATCGAAATCGGCAATCGCGTCATTTTGGTCCCCCACTGCTAAAAGCAGCCCCGTAAACGGCGCAAGTGTGCGCCTCGCTCAACCCAAGCATCGGCTATCGCAAGCCTCTGCACGGCGATACCCAAAAAATATGCGGGTGCGGTGCTGGCTATGACCGCGTTCACAGACGTGACGACTGGCGGCGGCGATGGACCCGAGCTAGGGACAAAATGACCGATGATGAGGAGCTTGCGCGGTATGGCATGGAATGGGCGGACGGGATCGATGCTGGCGGCAGCTTTGTGCGTGGTGGCACCGGTTGGCGCTCTCGCCGATGAAACGGTGAGCGAAAGCGACCGTTTCTTTCTGGATGAAGCTGCAAGTGCGTGCCGCAGCGGCGACTTTCCCGCCTTTTTATGGCCGTTCGCGAACAGCAAGCTGGTGCGCGACCGCTATGGCGCGGAGGCGGCGACCGACTTTCCGATCGTGATGATGGATTATAGCTATGTCACGAGCGCGTCGGAGCGATTGTTCGAGGCGAACGGCGGCGATCCGCGCCAGCTCGTCTATGTCCAGATCGATTTCAGCACGCCGTCGGCAGGCGTCGAACGCGTCGACTGGGTGCCGGGACGCTTTGAACCCGGCGAGGGCGATGGGCCGGGGACGCTGATCGAAAAAACCGGGCCGGGCGGATCGCTGCATTTCAGGAAGACCGCCGATTGCTGGCAATTGACCGGGAATATACGGAATCGGCCGCGTGCGCGCTGACCGCCACGCGCCGCCTTTTCGTTCGACAGCTTCGGCGCTTAGCTTTATGACGGCGACATGACTGATCGTCCGCATACGCCGCTGCTCGACACGGTGGATGTCCCCGCCGACCTCCGCAAGCTGAAGCCCGAAGATCTGCGCCAGTTCGCCGATGAACTGCGCTCGGAGATGATTTCGGCCGTCGGGACGACCGGCGGGCATCTGGGATCGGGGCTGGGCGTCGTCGAGTTGACGACGGCGCTCCATTATGTGTTCGACACCCCGCGCGACAAGATCGTGTGGGACGTCGGCCACCAATGCTATCCGCACAAGATCATCACCGGGCGGCGCGACCGCATTCGCACCTTGCGTACCGGCGGCGGACTGTCGGGCTTCACCAAGCGCAGCGAAAGCGAATATGATCCGTTCGGCGCGGCGCACAGCTCGACTTCGATCAGCGCTGCGCTCGGCTTTGCGATTGCGAACAAGCTGAAGGACCAGCCGGGCCGCGCGATTGCGGTGATCGGCGACGGGTCGATGTCGGCGGGCATGGCGTATGAGGCGATGAACAATGCCGCCGCGGCGGGCAACCGGCTGATCGTGATCTTGAACGACAATGACATGTCGATCGCACCGCCCGTCGGCGGTCTGTCGGCGTATCTCGCGAAGCTCGTGTCGTCGCGGCCGTTCATCGAATTGCGCGAGATTGCGCGGCGCTTTGCACGCAAGCTGCCCGAGCCGCTGCACAAGGCGGCGAAAAAGACCGACGAATATGCGCGCGGCATGGCGATGGGCGGGACGCTCTTCGAGGAACTTGGTTTCTATTATGTCGGGCCGATTGACGGGCATAATCTGGAGCATCTGATCCCGGTGCTCGAAAATGTGCGCGACAGCGACCATGGCCCGGTGCTGATCCATGCGGTGACGGTGAAGGGCAAGGGCTATGCGCCCGCCGAGGCCGCCGCCGACAAATATCATGGCGTCCAGAAATTCGATGTCATCACCGGCGAGCAGGCAAAGGCGCCGCCGGGGCCGCCGTCGTACCAGAATGTCTTCGGCGACACGCTCGCGAAGCTGGCCGAGACCGACAAAAGGATCGTTGCGATCACCGCGGCGATGCCGTCGGGGACGGGGGTCGATCGGTTCGCCAAGGCGCATCCGACGCGCAGCTTTGATGTCGGGATCGCCGAGCAGCATGCAGTGACCTTTGCGGCGGGACTGGCGGCGCAGGGGATGCGGCCGTTTGCGGCGATCTATTCGACCTTCCTCCAGCGCGCCTATGATCAGGTCGTGCATGATGTTGCGATCCAGAACTTGCCGGTGCGCTTCGCGATCGACCGCGCCGGGTTGGTCGGCGCCGACGGATCGACGCACGCCGGGTCGTTCGATGTGACCTATTTGGCGACGCTCCCCAATTTCGTCGTGATGGCGGCGGCCGACGAGGCTGAACTCGTCCATATGACCTATACCGCCGCCGAATATGACGATGGCCCGATCGCTTTCCGTTATCCGCGCGGCAATGGCACGGGTGTGCCGCTTCCCGACGTTCCGCAGAAGCTCGAGATCGGCAAGGGGCGCGTCGTGCGTCAAGGCAAGACCGTCGCAATTCTGTCGCTCGGCACGCGGCTTGCCGAGGCGCTGAAAGCGGCCGACACGCTCGAAGCGCGCGGACTGTCGACCAGCGTGATCGACCTGCGTTTCGCCAAGCCGCTTGACGAAGAATTGATCCGCAAGACGCTAGCTGGCCATGAAGTCTGCGTGACGGTCGAGGAAAACAGCGTCGGCGGGCTTGGCGCGCATGTGCTGACGCTCGCCAGCGACGAAGGGCTGATCGACGCGGGATTGAAGCTGCGCACGATGCGCCTGCCCGATATGTTCCAGGATCAGAATTCGCCGCAGGTGCAATATGACGAAGCGGGACTCAACGCGCCGCAAATCGTCGACACGGTGTTGAAAGCACTGCGCCACAACAGCGCGGGCGTCGAGGAAGCGGGCGCGCGGGCCTAGCCCGCCCCTCGTAGCGCGGCAGCGAGCCTTGGATTTCCTGAAACTCATCCAGTCGCTCGACGAGCTGCTCTATGAGATCATGTCGTGGCTGATCTTCTATCCGGTCACTTTGTGGCGGACGCTGACGCGGCCGCTGAAAATGATGGATTATTCGGAGGCCGAGCTTGGCGACGCTGCGGGCCAGCAATATACCGACACGCTGTCGCCGCCGCTTTTTCTGATGCTGACATTGGTGATCAGCCACGGGATCGAATTGTCGACGGTCGGCGAAAGCACGGTTGTGACTGACAAGACTGGGCTCAGCGGGCTGATCAGCGACGATTCGAGCCTGATTCTGCTGCGTGTTGCCTTTTTCAGCATCTTTCCGCTTTTGATGGCGGCGCGGTTGGTGCGCGCGCGGAGCGTGAAGCTTGATCGCGACACGCTGAAAGCGCCTTTCTATAGCCAATGCTATGCCACCGCGCCGTTCGCGATGATGGTGACGGGCGCGTCGATCCTGATGCGGATGACCACTACAGAGGCGTCGCTGGGCGGCTTTGCGCTGCTCGTCTTTGCGCTGCTGTGGTTTGGCGGACTGCAAATCCTGTGGTTCGCGCAACATATGCGATCGGGCCGCTGGCGCGCGTTCGGCCATGCCTCGCGCGCAATGGTCGAAGCGCTGGTCCTGTTCAGCGCAGTGTCGCTGCTGTTCGGCTGACCTCAAATGAAAAGGGCCCGGACAACGCCGGGCCCCATCCAATATCTGACGGTCAGCTTAGCTGGTCGGGATCGCCGCCGAGGCGTCGCGGCCGTCGCCTTCGGGGGCGGCGAGGATGTCGCGGACGACGAGGCCCTTATCGACAACCTGCGTGTCGGGGCTGCCGACCTGGCTGCGGATGCCGGGGTCAGCGCGCGCGCCATCGGCGCTGCCGATGATCGCGGTTTCGCCGGTGCTGCGAGCCGAGGGGCCACCGAACAGCGCGCGGAGCGTCTGTTCCGCGGTCGATTCGCCGCCGGGACGCGCGGTGCCGGGCGCGGGCGGGGTCAGCGAATAATCGGGCGGCACGACGAGCGGTGCCTGACGCGACACCATCATTTCATCGGGACGGTCGCGGCTGAACAGGCTGTTCGACCCGCAGGCCGAGAGCGTCGTGGCAATAATCGAGGCGGCCAGGATGGCGGTGGTCCGGTTCACGTAAATATTCTCCTATGCGCCCCGTTAATCGGTGGACGGCTGACCGTCCGTGGTTGCGGCCTTTTCGCCCAAGAGCAGCGCGCGCGCAACCAGCAAAAGCACGCCGAGCGTGATGCACGCATCGGCGACGTTAAAGATCATGAAGGGGCGGAAATCGCCGATGTGCAGATCGGCGAAGTCGACGACATAGCCAAAGCGCACGCGGTCGACGATATTGCCGAGCGCGCCGCCGAGGATCATCGCGAGCGCGATCACATCGCCCTTCGCCTGTTCGCGCGTCATCCAGAAAGCGACCGCGGCGGCGACGATCCCGGTGACCGCGACGAGCGTCCAGCGCGTGGTGTCGGTGCAGCTGGCGAACATCGACAGCGAAATGCCGCAATTTTCAGCCCAGGTCAGGTTGAAGAAGCTGAGGAGCTCGATCTGCCCCTTATTCTCGAGCGACAGCGGAATGGTCACGACCCATTTGGTCGCCTGATCGAGGATGAAGGCGAGGGCCGCAAAGATCAGGCCGAAGCGCAGGTGCGGCGAACGTTTGCTGCTCATGCTGCGTCCAATACCGTGTCGCAGCGATTGCACAAGCTGCCGTCCTCGGTGACTTCGGGCAGATGGCGCCAGCAGCGGCCGCATTTGTGGTTTTCGGTGCGGGTGACCGCGAGTTCGTCCCCGGCGCGTGCGACCGACACGATGAAGATTTCCTCCAGCGCGGCCGGATCGAGCGTGGGATCGGGGATCGTGACTTCGGCCTCGAGGCTGGAGCGGATCGTCTTTTCGCGGCGATAGGGTTCGATTGCTTCAGTCACCGCTTCGCGCTGGGTGCGGACGCCCGCCCATTTGGTCGCGAGCGCGGCGTCGTTCCATGCGGCATCGACGCTCGGCCATTCGAGCAAATGGACCGAACCGGCTTCGGGATAGCGCGTGCCCCAGACTTCCTCGGCAGTGAACACCAGCACCGGGGTCGCGTAGCGGACGAGCGCGTGGAACAGCGTGTCGAGCACGCTGCGATAGGCGCGGCGCGTGTCGGTGCCGAGCGGCGCGGCGGGGCCGAGATCGCAATAGAGGACGTCCTTGCGGATGTCGAAATAGAAGGCCGACAGATCCTCGTTGCAGAAGTCGGCGAGCAGGCGCGTGTAGCCGTTGAAGTCGAAGTCATCGACCGCCTGATGCATTTTGGCATCGAGTTCGGCGAGCAGCGAGAGCATGTAGCGCTCTAGCTCGGGCATCGCCGCGACGTCGGTGATCCGTTCCTCTTCGGTAAAGCCGTCGAGCGCGCCCAGGAGGTAACGGAAAGTGTTGCGCAGTTTGCGATACTGATCGGCGACGCCTTTGAGGATTTCATCGCCGATGCGGTGATCCTCGGTGAAATCGACGCTCAGCGCCCACAGGCGGATGATGTCGGCGCCGTTGGTCTGCATCACCTTGACCGGATCGGTCGTGTTGCCGACCGACTTCGACTGTTTGAAGCCCTTGCTGTCCATCGTGAAGCCGTGCGTCAGCACCGCCTTGTATGGCGCGATCCCACGCGTCCCGCAGCTTTCGAGCAGCGACGACTGGAACCAGCCGCGATGCTGGTCGCTGCCCTCCAGATAGAGGTCGGCGCTGTGCGTGCCGCCGTCGTGGCGGACAAGCGCGGGCCAGCGGCCGCTTTCCAGAACGAAGGCGTGGGTGCAGCCCGAATCGAACCAGACGTCGAGAATGTCGACGATGCGTTCGTAATTGGCGGCGTCATATTGATCGCCGAGATATTCCTGCGTGCGCGCGTCGTTCCACGCATCGACGCCGCCCGCCTTCACCGCCGCGACGATGCGGTCGTTGACGGCGGGATCGTTCAGATATTGGCCGGTCTTGCGATCGACGAAGAGCGTGATCGGCACGCCCCATGCGCGTTGGCGGCTGAGTACCCAATCGGGACGGCCTTCGACCATCGAACCGATGCGGTTGCGGCCCTTGGCGGGGACGAAGCGCGTGTCGGCGATCGCCTGCATCGCTGCCTGCCGCAGCGTCGGCGCGTCGCAGAGATCTTCTTCATGCGGGTTGATTGCGCCGCCCTCA
>JAURVS010000348.1 GCA_030655355.1 Sphingopyxis sp. | reverse complement strand
GCAGGCTCGCGGTGGCGCGTTCGAGGATGGCGCGCCCGCCAAGGCGTACAGTGATTCCGTTGATCGTCAGCATGGGCGCGCGCCTAGCATGTTGCGGCGCACAACCCAAGTCCCCGACTGGCTTTCTGCGCGGCGCTGCGGCAAACAGGCGCGATGACCGGTCTTGCCCCCTTCCATATCGCTTTTCCCGTCGATGATCTGAACGCCGCGCGCCATTTCTATGGCACCATCCTCGGCTGCCCCGAAGGACGCAGTGACGCCGACTGGATCGACTTCAGTCTTTACGGGCATCAGATCGTCGCGCACCGCGTCGACACGGCGCGCGGGGCGGCGGGGCATAATCCGGTCGATGGTCATGCGGTGCCGGTGCCGCATTTCGGTGTGGTACTTCCGCCCGCCGAGTGGCAGGCGCTCGCCCACCGGCTGAAGGCGGCTGGCACCGTCTTTGTCATCGAGCCGCACACGCGCTTTCCTGGGCAGCCCGGCGAGCAATCGACAATGTTTTTCCACGATCCCGCGGGCAACGCGCTTGAGTTCAAGGCGTTTGCGGACCTCGACCAGCTTTTCGCCAAATAGCGCTAGTGCCCGCCGCCCATCGAAATCTGTTTCGGGCGCGGCGCGAACCACACTGAAATCGCGGCGATCACGAACACGACGCCCGACGCGAGGAACAGGTGCAGCACCCCGAGCGTCGAGGCCTGGACCTCGACAAGCCGCTCGATCGCCGCGCGCGCCTGTTCGAGCGTCAGCCCCGCGCTTTGCATTGCGGTCATCGCTGCCTCGGGATTGTTGAGCGCCGACACGAGTTCGGATCGCGAGGTTCGGCTTGCATCGTCCCATGCCGTCGTCGCGACCGCGGTTCCGATGGCACCGCAGAGTGTGCGCAGGAAGCTCATCAACCCCGCAGCGGATGTCTGCAGATGCGAAGGCACCGAGCTCAGCGCGAGCGCGGTAAGACCGACGAAGAAGAAGGGCATGCCAATCCCTTGCAGGATATGCGGCATAGCGAGCGTCCAATAGCCGACGTCGGCATTCCAGCTCGCGCGCAGGATCGACATCGCCGCCATCCACAAGATGCCGCCCGAGATGGTGATCCGCACATCGACCTTGGTCATCAATCCCGCCGCGACCGGCGACAGCAAGACAGCGAAAACGCCGAGCCAGGCGACGATGAAGCCGGTTTGCGTCGCGGTATAACCCGCCACCTGTTGCAGCCATAAGGGCGTGAGCACGACCTGAGCAAAGAAGGCGCCAAAGCCCAATGAGATCGCCATCGTCGCGAAGGTGAAACCGCGAAAGCGGAAGATCCTGAGGTTCACGACCGGATTGGCGTCGGTCAACTCCCATATGACAAAAGCCACGAAACTGATCGCAGCGAGGACGGCAAGACCGACGATCCAGGCCGATCCGAACCAGTCGTGCTCGCGTCCGGTATCGAGCATGATCTGGAACGCGCCGACCGAGACGACGAGCAGGATCAGGCCGACGACATCGATGCGGGCCTTGGCGCGCTTGGTCTCGAACGGCGTCAGCAGAGTGAACACGCCGAACGCGCAGATTGCGACGACCGGCAGATTGATGAAGAAAATCCACGGCCAGGTCCAATTGTCGCTGATCGTGCCGCCGAGGATCGGCCCGAGGATTGGCGCAGTGGTCGTCGTCATGGCCCAGATCGCAAGGCCGATGCCCGCCTTTTCCTTGGGGAAGATACGCAGCAACAGGATCTGCGACAGCGGCATCAACGGGCCGCCAGCGAGCCCCTGCAGCACGCGGAACAGCACGAGCGCGTCGAGGGTGCGCGAGACGCCGCAGAGGAAAGAGAAAATGCCGAAGCCGATGATCGAGATCATGAACCAGCGCACGGTACCGAACCGCATCGCGAGCCAGCCGGTGAGCGGGACGCTGATCGCGTCCGCCACGGCATAGCTGGTGATCACCCACGTCCCTTGCGTCGGCGACACCGCGAGCCCGCCCGCGATATGCGGCACCGACACATTGGCGATCGTGGTGTCGAGCACCACGACGAAATTGGCGAGCGCCAGCGCAAAGGCCGCGACGATCAGCCGCGCGCCGGTCAGCGGTTGCGGCTCGGCGGGAATGGCGGAGGCAGGGGCTGCGGCGCTGGCCATGGCTCAGCGACCGCGCGTGTCGATCGTGGCTTCCATCGTCAGCCCGACGCGCAAAGGATGCGCCTTGAGCTGCTGCGGATCGAGCGCAACGCGGACCGGCAGGCGCTGCACAACCTTGACCCAATTGCCCGTCGCATTCTGCGCCGGGATCAACGAAAAGGCCGCGCCCGTGCCGCCGGCGATACCGACGACCTTGCCGCGATACACGACGTCGCTGCCGTAAAAGTCCGACACAAGTTCGACCGGTTGCCCGAGGCGGATTTCTCGGAACTGGCTTTCCTTGAAGTTGGCGTCGACATAGGCGGTCGCGATCGGGACCAATATCATGATCGGCGCGCCCGCGGCGATCCGCTGCCCGACCTGAACCTGTCGGTTGGTGACGATGCCGTCGACCGGTGCGCGCAGCACGGTGCGCGCCAGATCGAGCCGCGCCTTTTCGAGCCGCGCTTCGGCGGCCGCCACATCGGGCGCGGTGTTGATGGTGGTTCCGCGAACGACCGCTTCGGCGGCGCCCAGATCGCCGCTTGCCGATCCGCGCGTCGCTTCGGCCGAAGCGATCCCGGCGGCAGCGAGGTCGCGTGCCGCGCTCGCCGACGCCAGCGCGGCACGCGCCGCGGTGAGTTCTTCGCCCGAGACGGCGCCGGTTCCCGCAATGCTTTCGCGCCGCGCAAGTTCGGCGCGCGTGCGTGCAACCGCCGCTTCAGCGTCGCGAAGCTTGGCGCGCGCCTGCGCGATATCGGCGCCGCGCGCGGCGACCCGTGACCGCGCGGCATCGGCGTTCGCACCCGCCTGCCCGTAGCGCTGGCGTGCAAGCTGTAATGCGGCTTCGGCGTCGGCGACGGCAATCCGTTGATCGGCATCGTCGAGGATGACGAGAATGTCGCCCTTCTTGACCGACTGCGTTCCGCTGACGCGCACTTCCTTGACCGGACCCGACACGAGCGCGGTGACTTGCGCCGAATCCGCGCCGACATAGGCGTTGTCGGTGTGGACACGCCCCGCCTGCGTCAGGAAATACCAGAGACTCCAGAGGATCGCGACGGTCACCACGACGATCGCAAGGATGCTGAGCAGCTTCTTCCGCTTGGCGCCATTGCCCTCGGTCGTTGCTTCGGGAGCGATCTGTTCGGCTGCAGCCGTTTCGTCGGCCATCATTCGTCTCCTGTTGTGTTGCCGGCCCGGTATCCGCCGCCAAGCGCGCGGATCAGGGCGATATCGAGTGAAAGCTGACGCGCCTCGAGGTCGGCGACGGCGCGGCTGAGCGCGACCATGCTGTCCTCGGCGGTGAGCTGGACGATCTGGTTTGAGAGGCCGGCGCGATAACGCAGCCCGGCAAGCTTCGATGCTTCGGCCGCCGCCGTCAGCGCCTCGCGCCGTCCGGCGAGCTGGCGCTCGGTCGCGGCGCGGCTGGCGACAAGGTCGGCGACGTCGCGCAGTGCACCGATCAGCGTGCGGTCATAGGTCGCGACGGCGACATCATAATCGGCGCGCGATCCGCGATAGCGCCCTTGAAGGCGTCCGCCATCGAAGATCGGAAGGCTGACCGCGGCGCCGCCGTTGCCATATTCGGACCCCGATTTGAACAGGTTCGACAGGCCGAGCGACTGGAGCCCGACGAGCGCCGACAGGCTGATGTTCGGATAGAAATCGGCGCGTGCGACATCGATGCGCTTTCCCGCAGCTTCGGAGCGCAGCCGCGCCGCGACGATATCGGGACGCCGCCCGATCAGGTCGATCCCCGCGCCGCTCGGCAGCCCGAGCGAGGGGCGCGCCATCTGCGGACGCGCGATCGTCAGGCCGCGGTCGGGGCCCGCACCGACGAGCGCGGCGATGCGGTTCTGCGTTGTTGCAATGGCTTCTTCGAGCGCAATGACGTCGGCGCGGGCTGAGGCAGAGCGGCTTTCGGCCTGCCGCTGGCTCGCCTGATTTTCGATCCCGGCGCGCGCGCGTTCGCCCGACAGGTCCGCGCTCGCGGTGCGGACGCGCACGGCGTCATTGGCGACGTCAAGCGCGCGATAATAGCCCGCCAGATCGGCGTAGGCCGACGCAATCCCGGTGGTCAACATCAGCCGCGCCTGCGCTTCGTCGACGCGCGCGGCTTCCGCCTCGGACGTCGCGGCGGCGAGTGCGGCGCGGTTGCGGCCCCACAGGTCGAGATCGAAGCTGAAGGTCCCCGCAATATGGCCGGTGTCCTGAATGCCGTCGGGAACGAAATCGGGCGGGATGCCCAAATTCTTGCTTTGCTGGACGCCGCCTGCGCTGGCTTCGGCGCCGACGCGCGGCAATAGCGCGGCCCCCGCCTGCTGCGCCATCGCTTCGGCGGCGCGCACGCGAGCCGCGGCGATCGCGACGTCCGGCGAGCCACTGAGCCCTTCGGCGATCAACTGGTCGAGTTGTGCGTCGCCAAAGCTCTGCCACCAACCTTCGGCGGGCCATTGCCCCTGCGCTCCCGCAAAGGCCGCGCTCGACTCGAGCGAAGCGGCAGCGGCGAGAAAGGGCTTGGGTCCAAGATCGGGAACGCTTGCGCAGGCCGCAAGCAGACCGAAAACCGGGAGGGAGAGAAAAATTCTTCTGGGCATGGCTTCCCACGATACTAGCTGGTATCATGCGCCAATGAGCCTCGGAGGATGCGTTGTCAATCGAAATGATACCAGATAGTACGGCTGTATCGGATGATCCCGTAGCGATGCGCCGCAAGGCATTCGTCGACACCGCGCGCGAGCTGTTTTTTGCAAATGGATATGCGGGAACGACGATGTCGTCGATCGCAAGCAAGGTCGGCGGGTCGAAAACGACGCTCTGGACTTACTTCCCTTCGAAAGAGGAATTGTTCGCAGCGGTCGTCGACGACATTGTCGAGCAATATGGCCATGCGTTGACCATCGATCTGCCGCTCGACGAACCTGTTCGCGACGTACTACGCCGGTTCGGGATGGTGTTGATGACCAAGCTGACCGCGACGCCCCTGTTGTCGCTTTATCGGCTTGTCGTCGGAGAGGCCGAGCGCTTCCCGCATCTGGCCGAGACATTTTATGGCCGCGGCCCGCGCCCCGGCAAGGCGCGCGCCGCCGACTGGGTTGCCGAAAAGATGGTGCGGGGCGAAATCCGGATGGGCGATCCGATGCGCGCGGTGCAGGAATTTTCGGGCCTATGCCAATCTGGGCTCTATCAGTTCGCGGTCCTGAACCTGCCCGAAAGCCGCGATCTCGGCGATCTGCAGGACGAAGTCGACGCCGCGGTCGACACTTTCTACCGCGCCTGGGGTATCGACGCTCAACCGGCGCCGTAACCAAGGCCTGGCGTCACACCTTGCTCCCCGGTCAGTGCCGTGCAATAGGCGCCGCCCCGCGCGGGTAGCCGCCGCCACAGGAGCATCGCCATGAACACCGCAACTGCGAGCGCGCTCGGCCTCGATTTTGGCACGACGAACAGCGTCGTTGCGCTGGCCGACGGCGCGGGCGGGACGCGGCTTGTCGAGTTTGGCGATGCATCCGCGCGCGATGCGGTATTCCGCTCGGCGCTTTGCTTCTGGGAGGAGGAACGCGGCTGGAACGGGATCGCCCATGAGGCGGGACCGTGGGCGATCGACGAATATCTTCAGTCACCGCTCGACAGCCGTTTCATCCAGTCGTTCAAGAGCGTCGCGGCCAGCCCGCTGTTCGAGCGCGCGATGATCTTCAATAAGCCGTTCCGCTTTGAGGATATGGGGCGTTTGTTCCTCCAGCGCCTCGTCGCACATGCGGGCGGCGCGCTCGATGTGCTGCCGCAGCGTATCGTCGTTGGCCGTCCGGTCGAATATGCCGGCGCGCGCGCCGACCCGGCGCTCGCGCGGCAGCGTTATGACGCCATGCTCGAAGCGTTTAGCACCGAAATCTATTATGTCCATGAACCGCTCGGAGCCGCGCACAGCTATGCGTCGCGGTTGACCGAACCCGCGACGATCCTCGTCGCGGACTTCGGCGGCGGAACGACCGACTTTTCGATCGTCCGCGTGGCCGAGCCCGGCGCCGAGCGCCGCTGCGTTCCGCTCGCTTCGTCGGGAATCGGGATCGCGGGCGATCGTTTCGATTATCGGATCGTCGACCGGCTGGTGCTGCCGCTGCTCGGCAAGGGCAGCAATTATCGCTCGTTCGACAAATTGCTCGAGATCCCCGGCGGCTATTTCGCCGATTTCGGCGACTGGTCGCGGCTGGCGATGATGCGCAACCGCAGGACGCTCGACGATATCCGCCGACTGCAACGCGACGCCGAGCGGCCCGAGCTAATCGCGCGGATGATCGCGCTGATCGAGCATGAGCAGGGCTTCCCGCTTTATGATGCCGTCGGCAAGCTCAAGCGCGCGCTGTCGGGGAGCGACCATGCCGAATTTCATTTCGCCGGCGGCGGCATTGAGATTGGCGCCGACGTGCGCCGCGTCGATTTCGAGCAATGGATCGCCGATGATCTGAGCCGTATCGAGGCGGCGATGGATCAGGCGCTGGTACGCGCGGGAACCGCAGCGGCCGACATCGACCGGGTGTTTCTGACCGGTGGATCGTCGCTGATCCCCGCGATCCGCACGCTGTTCGACCGCCGCTTCGGCACCGAACGCATTGCGACCGGCGGCGAACTGACCTCGATCGCGCATGGCCTCGCGCTGATCGGTGAGGAATCTAACCCTGCCGAATGGGCGGCGTGATCGGCGATCGGGGTTGGGTTAACGTACGTCAGGCACGCCGGTATCTCGTGAATATCCGAAATGCGGCAACAAGCCGCCCGTATGC
>JAURVS010000332.1 GCA_030655355.1 Sphingopyxis sp. | reverse complement strand
GTCGGCGGCGCGGACATGATAGGCGAGCAGGCCGCCGACGAAGGCGTTGACCGCTTGCACGTCCGCCCCGTCGGCACCGCTGATGTCATTCCCGAACTGGTCGCTGGCCATCAAGGCGCCTTCTTTGGCTCGGCATGCTGCGCCAGGAATTTGGCGGTATCCTGACCCGTCCTAGCGGGCTGTTCCCATTGCGGCAAATGTCCGACGTCGGGATAGAGGATCAGCTCGGCCTGCGGGATCGCCGCCCTGAACTTCTCGGCGCCCGAGACGTCGAGCAGCGGATCCTTCTTGCCCCAGAGGATCAGGGTGGGGACCTTGATCGCTGCCAGCTTCTCCGCCGACGCAGCGGCGCTGCCCGGGTTGAGCGACATCAGGATCGTCCGGTGCCCCGGCAGACGCTGAAGGTCGGCCCAGCGCTGGATGAAGTCGTCGGTCAGCACCTTGTCGTCGACAACGTTGCGCTTCAGCCCCTCGAGGATCAGCGGCTTGTTGTCGATCGACGCGATGAAGTCGCGGCCGAGCTTGTAGCGCATCAGGCGAAAGGCGAGCGGCGGGTCTTCGTCGATCGCCTTGCTCGGCCAGCCGCCTGCCGCCACGAGAATTAGCTCGGACACTTGCGCTGGATGGCGGAGCGCCGACTGCCAGGCGACGCTGCCGCCGAGCGAATTGCCCGCGACGGCCCATTTGGCGATGCCAAGCTTTGCGCGCAGTTCGTCGAGCACATCGGCATATTTGTCCGCCGCGGCGGCGAAGTCGGCGGGCGCCTGGCTGAGCCCGTGGCCGGGCAAGTCGACCGCGATGACGCGGTGTGCCGGAGCCAGGGCCTTTGTCCAGCCGTCCCACGAGAAGCTGTTGTCGCCAAAGCCGTGGATGAGCAGGATTGCCGGTGCATCGGCGCGGCCGCTTTCGAGATAGTGGAGGCGGACGCCGTTCGACAGTTCGGCATAGCGCGAATTGTCGCGGCCATATTTGGCCTCCAGCTCCTTGGCCGGAATGTCCGGCGCGCGAAGATAGAGCCAGCCGCCAAAAGCGAGGAGGAGGATCGCGCCCAATATATATGCTGCAATTTTCATCTCTTGGTCTCCCGGCTCAGAAGCTGAAGCCCAGGCGCACGCCATAAGAGGCGGGGCGTCCGGGTGAAGCGATATTGGCATTCGGCAGGAAGAAATTCCGCGTCAGATCATATTTCGTTCCGAACAGATTACGCGCATAGGCGCCGACCCACCAATTGCCATTGTCGGGACGCAGCGTGACGGTGGCGTTGGCTATCCAGCGATCGTCGAGGTCATAGGTTGGCCCGAGGAAAGAGGGCAGTTCATCGCGGAAGCTGTAGTCGCCCTGCAGATCGAGCCCGAAGTCATTGCCGAGCGGCAACGCATAGCTGATCGACCCCTGATAGCTCCACTGCGCGATCGGGATCGGCTGTCCCGATTTGTCGATCGTGTCGGCAACATAGAGCCCATTCTCGAGCCGCAGGCTGGTCGTGTCGATGTCGGAGAAATCCTTGTACCGGCCATATTTATAACCGATCGACTGCGAGATCCGGACGCGGCTGGTCGGCGCGATCTGGATTTCGAGTTCGCCGCCGTAAATCTCCGACTTGGGGGCGTTGATGATGCGGCCGATCAGGCCGCGCTGCGGATTGACGATCGTGCCGAGCACCTGCTGATTGCGATAATCATAATAGAATACAGAACCCTGGAAGCGCACCGCGCGGGCGAAGTCGGCTTTGAAACCCGCTTCATAGGCATAGAGGATCTCGGGATTGAACGCGTCGATCTGATTTGCGTTGGGTGAGTTGTAGACGGTGAAACCGCCCGACTTCACGCCGCGGCTGGCGCTGGCATAGAAGAGCAGCCCATCGCGCGGGCGGAATTCGAGCGCGACCTTGCCGCTCGCCTCTTCGAGCTTCGCGTCGCGATTGCCATCGAGGAACAGGGGATTGCCGCCGATCTCGGTCGCGAAGTCGCGGAGTTTGCGCTTTTCATGCTCATAGCGGATGCCGCCGACGATCGCGAAATGCTCGCCCAGCGCGAGGCTCGCCTGCCCGAAGCCGCTGATCGATTCGGCTTTCTGGCGATAGGAGGTGTCGGTGATGAAGCCGAGACTTTCGCTGAAGTCGGTGAGGAACACCTCGTCGAGCGTCTGGTTCGAGTAATAACCGCCGACGACCCAGTTGAGCGGGCGGTCGCCATTCGATGAAAGCCGCAGTTCCTGCGAATAGACTTCGACGTCGCTGCCCCAGAAGGTGTCCGATTCATGGCTCGCCGATGCGTCCCAGTCGGAGATCTCGCGGCGCTTGAACTTCTCATAGCTGCTGATGCTGGTGAAGCGGACCGCGTCGGACAGGTCGAATTTGCCCGTGAGGCTGGCGCCCCAGCCGTCATTGTCGCGTTGGGGCTTGTCGTCGGCATCAAAGCCCGCGAGCGCCGCAAAGCCCGGCGAAAAGCCCCAGCCGGTCTGACGGCGATCGGCGTCGGCCGGAATGACCGGTCCGGCAGGGCCGCCATAGCCGCGCGTCGGGAACGGCCGGAACAGGTAGAGGCCGGTCTGTTCGCTGCGATCGCGGCCGCCGTGAATGTTGAGCGAGATCGTCGCGCTGCTCGATGGCGTCCAGTCGAGGAGCGCACGGCCGAACAGGCGGTCGGCGTCGCCGAGTCCTTCGCCCGTATCCCGATTGCGCTGGAAGCCGCCGCCTTGTTCTGTGACACCCGCGACGCGGAAGCGAAGCGTGTCGCTGATCGGTCCCGAAACGAAGCCTTCGGCCTTGAGCAGTCCAAAGCGGCCATATTCGGCATCGATGCCCGCAGAGAATTGCTCGGTCGGACGGCGGGTGATGAAGTTGATCGCGCCGCCCGTTGTGTTGCGGCCATAAAGCGTGCCTTGCGGGCCGCGCAGCACTTCGACGCGCTCGATGTCGAACAGCGCGCCCTGCGTCATCACCGGGACCGGATAGGCGACTTCGTCGACATAGATGCCCACGGTCGGCGTGTTGTTCGTGGCATAATCCTCGAAACCGACGCCGCGGATACGGAACTGCGGTTGCCCGCCGCCAAATGCCGGTACGACTTCGAGGCTGGGAGTCTGGAACTGGAGGTCGTTCACATTGGTCACCCCGCGCCGCGACAATTCGTCGCCGGTCAGGACCGACAGCGCGATCGGGACGTCGAGCGCGGACTCGTCGCGTCGCTGAGCGGTCACGACGATGTCGCCAAGCAATTGATCGCCGGTATCTGGCCCCTCAGTTTGCGCCGACGCGCCGGTCGACGGCAGAAAGCTGAGGGCGAGGAGAGTCGCAGTCGAGAGATAGAAACGGGATTTCATTTTATTCCCCTTTTAGTTGAGCGAGTGGAGCAGGCGTTGGACCGTGGAGACAATCTCGTCGATCCGGATTGACTGATTATGAGTGGCAGCGCCACGTACCGAGGTACTGTGATCGCCGATTATCAATGGTTTTCGTAGAGTAATTGGCGTAATTTGTGGGCGAGATTCATCAAAAGTTTGTTGTGAAGCGCGGGTGCATGACCTACGGGAACGGCGCCATTTTTCGATGCCGAGCGGCCTTGTAGCGCGCGGCCTCAAAACGCTGGGACCTGCATGGAAATTCGCAGCCATTCGACTTTCGACCGTGCAGAGTGGAGCCGGTTGCGGTCGAGCGTCCCGCTTCTGCTTGCCGAAGAAGAACTCGCACTGCTGCGCGGTGCCAACGAACCGATGTCGATTCAGGAGGTCGAGGAGATCTGCCTGCCGCTCGTCCGGTTGATCAGCCT
>JAURVS010000322.1 GCA_030655355.1 Sphingopyxis sp. | reverse complement strand
TGAGCGTCGAGAGCGGAACCCCGACAGGCGGCGCGATCGCCGACACCTATCGGCTGCGCGGCGCCGCAACGGCAATCGACGCGGCCGCGCTGGGATGCGCCAAGCTGCGATAAAGCCATTTTGGAAAGTGGCGGAAAACCGTGCAACTTTACTCGCGATTCGTGTTTCAGCCCCGCATTTGTCGCCTGGCGCTTGGGCGGGTCGACGCACCTGTCTGTTGCGTCGCCTGGATCCCGGATCGAGTCCGGGTTGACGAAATGGCCGGAGGCCGAGCCATTCAAAAACGGCGCAAAACTGCCTAACTTCACACTGAAATCACGTTTCGGAATGCGAACCGCGCCGGATGTTGCGGCGATCGATATCGCTCGGGCGCGAGCGTCTATTTGGGCCAATGTCTTCATCGATCAGCTTGGATCATGAGCGAATATTTTAGGAAAGGCTTTTTTGCCGCGGCGCCATCCTAACCCGAGTGAAAGGAAATTCGGCTAGGAACCGGCGGAATATGACGGGGCGGAGCGGCGTGGTGATCGGCGGAATAGGGCGCAAATTGGGGTTTCGCTGGATCTTCCCGATCGGGACGATGCCGATCCCCTATCATCCACTGATCGGCCTCGCTTTCTCCTTCGGCCCGGTCCTGTGGGTGGCGTGGCTCGCGATGGCGGCGGTAATGAGCCACGACGGAGCCTTGACGTGGTGGCAGCCTTTGTTGGCCGCGCTGCTGCTCGCGATCCCGATGTCGATCCCGATCGTTGCCTGGGCGATGATGGCATTCCGCGCCCCGATCGCGCAGGGCCTGCTGATCGCCGGGTCGATGACACTGCTCGCGATCGATGTCGCGACGGGGCGCGCGGCACCTTGGTGGGCGGCGCTGCCTGCCGGGTTCGTGCTTCTCTATACGGTCCAGCGGGTCGGCGGAAAGGCCAAGCTGGCGACATTGCAGGCGGCCGCCGAAACTTGGTTGCCGATCGACCCCGGCGATGCAACGGTGATCGTGCCGGGCGAAGTGCATACCGCATCGAAGGCGCGCCTGTTGATCGCCGCCGCCGATATTGCGCGCGTCCTGTCGTTGCCCGGTCCGCCGCTAAAACGGCAGCGACCGGCGCAGACCGTGATGTTGCACTGGTTGACGGAGGGCGGCATCGCGCGGCTGCGCGCGGCGTGCAACGATGTCGGACCCGCTGGTTGGCACTTACCCCGCGAGGATGCAGCGCCGGTCCTGCAACGTCCTGCCGAGGATGATCGGGTGCACGGACTGACCGCAACGATCGCGCGATATCGCTCGCTGCTGGCGGGCGGACGACTGTATCGGCTGTCGGTGTCCGGCGTCGGAGATGAGCGCGCGGTGGTTTGGGGTAGCGCGCAAATCGTCGCGCGATTGCCCGTCTTCACCTTCTTCCACTGGACCGCCTTCCTCGGCGGCAAGAGCGAATGGCATATCGGCTTCGTGCCCGAACGGGCGATCCAGCTTGGCCCCGAATGGAGCAACGAACATCATATGCTGCCAAAGCTGTTTTCCGCTCGCGCAGAAGATGGCGGGCGCAACGATGATGTTACGCTGTTCGGTTCAGACAAGAGTGGCGGGTTGCTTGCCGTAGGCCTGGCCGCTGCGGCCGCCAGCGAGCGCGAGCGCGTCGCGGCCTTTTGGCGCAGCATTGCAGAGGCGCCGCTCGAACCCGTCGACGGCAATGTGCTGCAGCGGCTGCGCGACGCGAACGGCCTGTTCCGTCCCGGCGACGGGATGCGACTCGTCACCTGGCTGAAAGCGGCGCGCGAAGGTCGCAAACTTTATGCGGTCCGCCACGCCGCGATGATGATCGAGGCGCTGCCCAACGACGAGTTCGTCGCCACCGGCCCCGCGCTGTTCGACGTCGTCAACAGCCGCGTCCTCGCGGGCGAATGGGATATCGGGCCGGAGCTTGACCTCAAGAGCGTCCCCAAGGACTGCCCGCGGTTCGGCAAGGTCGGCGGCTATGGCCTCGCGCTGCACCATCCGCGCCTTTACAAGCGCTACGCTCAGCTTGGACCAAAGGAAGCCGCGTTGGTGAAGTCGCTGGCGGACTCGCTAGACGGCCATCATTTCCTGAGCTGAGCGTTTAGCTCCGTGCCAGCTTGGTCAATTCCTTCGCGAGAAAATCGAGGACGATGCGGACGCGCGGGACGTGGCGCAGCCGTTCGTGCGTGAGCAGCCACAGGCCCGTTGTGTCCTCATTCTTCGGCGGAATGCAGCGGATCAAATCGGGTTCGTGATCGGCAATGAAAGCGGGCAGGATTGTCAGCCCCATACCCGAGCGCACCCCGGCGAGCAGGCCGGTTCCGGTGTCATATTTCATCACTACCGAATCCTCGAGCCGATATTGCCGCAGCCACGCCTGATAGGGCTCCCAGACATAGCCACCACCGCCGATGAAGGGATGCGTCGCAAGCTCTTCACGGCTGTGCGGGATGCCGTGCAGATCGGCGTAATCGCGGCTGCAATAGACGGTCCATGGATTGTCAGCGATGCGCCGCCCGACAAGGCCGCCGCCGGTCGGCTGCTTGCTGCTGCGGATTGCGATGTCGGCGGCACCCGCCGCCAGATCGCGCGGCTCGTCGGCAGTGTCGAGGTGGATGTGGATGCCGGGATGCGCGGCGCGCAGATCGCGAAGGATTGGCGGCAGGATCGTCACCGCGAAAATCTCCATCGTCGTCAGGCTGACCGTCCCGCCCGCATCGCGCGAACGGGCGCCCGCGGCCTCGCCGAAGCGGTCGGCGGCGTCGCGTACTGCGATCGCGCTGGCGAGCATCGCATCGCCCACTGGAGTCAGCGCGTACCCCGCCTGCCGCCGCTCGAACAGGTTGACGCCGGTCGCCTCCTCGAGAGCAGCGATGCGGCGCGCGACGGTCGTCTGACTGACGCGCAGCGTCTGAGCGGCAGAGAGCGTGCTTCCGGTCTCGGCCACGGCCAAAAAGGCTTTGAGGTCGTTCCAATCATACATGATGTCTTGTGCGTCATAATCGCACGCGGCTCATTCTGCAATTTTGCAGAATGGTCGGGCAAACTCGTTGCTCCTTTTGCTTTGAGCGATTGATTATCTGCTTCTCCACCGGCTTCCTCCCCTCCTCAGCCGGCCGAAGGAGACACAAGATGAAAAAGCTTATGATCCTCGCCGCCCTCGCTGCCGTATCGATCGGCCAGCCCGCGTCGGCGCAGAAAGCGCCCAATCCGAGCGTCGCTGTGGCGCATAAGGACCTCGACCTCAGGACCGAAGCCGGCGCCAAGGCGCTCGACCGCCGGATCTGGCGCGCCGTCGTCCAAGTGTGCGGCACCGCGTCGGACATCGACCTCGCGGGCAAGAATGACGTCCGGCAGTGCCGCCGCGACACGCGGCTTGTCGCGTCGGCAAAGGCCGATCTGGTCGTCGCCAATGCCTCGCGCGATCAGCTGATCCAGGTCAGCTCGATCCGCAACTGACCGGCGGACCCAAGTTGCAGGGTTCGTCCAAGCCGGGGCTGTGATTCGGGCACGATCATGGTTCCGGCTTGTTTATTGAGCGCGTGACATTGGCGAACACAAAACCTTCATCACCTCGGGACAAGCGAGTAAGCGTTCCCCGGCGAAAGCCGGGCCCAGATGGCAAAGCGCTAGAGCGCGTGGGGTCCGGCTTTCGCCGGGGAACAGCGGCGCTCGGTCGAAATCCGCCCGCGCTTCACCGCTCCGCGTCGAACGCCAGTCGCGCGCGCGCCACCTTTTCCAGATTGGCCTCTGCCCAGACCCACACGCCGCAGAACGCCTCGCCCAGACTATGGCCGAGATCGGTCAGACAATATTCGACTTTCGGCGGGACGACCGGATAGACCGTCCGCACGAGCAGGCCGTCGCGTTCCATCTGGCGCAGCGTCTGCGTCAGCATCTTCTGGCTGATCCCAGGCACCCGGCGCGACAATTCGGTGAAGCGGCAGGTGCCGTGATCCTCCAGTTCCTCCAGAACGAGCAGCGTCCATTTGTCGGCGACTCGGCCGATCAGTTCATTGACGAGCGTTTCAACGCGCGGATCGACGGGTGCGTGCGGGTCGTGCGATATTTTCTGGGGCGCTGACATGGCGGAAAATCCAAATCTTTCTTTCTGGTGCCTATAGCACTTTCGGGTGCCTACTTTCTTTTGGAGAGTGTAGCGATATCTATACCGTCTCACCACCCCGAAGGAGGCAATTCATGAAAACCACAGGCAACACCATCCTCGTCACCGGCGGGGGTTCGGGAATCGGTCTGGCGCTCGCGCAGCGTTGGCATGACGCCGGGAACAAGGTGATCGTCACCGGGCGCAATGTCGCCAAGCTGGACGCCGCGATCGCGGGACGGCCGAACATGTCGGCAGCAACCCTCGATGTCACCGACGCCGATGCGATTGCGGCCTTTGCGAAAGATATCGTCGCGGAGCATCCGGGGCTGAACATCCTCGTCAACAATGCCGGAATCATGGGCACCGAAGATGCGAGCGCGAAGCGAGATCTGGCCGAGGCCGAAGCGACGGTCGTGACGAACATTCTCGGGCCGATCCGCCTGACCGACGCTTTGGTCGAACATTTAACGGCGCAGGAGGGCGCAGCGATTGTCAATGTCACGTCGGGGCTGGCATTCGTTCCGCTGCCCAAGGCGCCGACCTATTCGGCGACGAAGGCGGCGATGCACAGCTATTCGGTCGCGCTGCGCATCCAGCTGGCGGGGAAGATCGAGGTCATCGAACTGGCCCCGCCCGCGGTGCGCACCGACCTGACTCCCGGCCAGTCGACGCGCGAGGGCTATATGCCGCTCGATGAATTCGCCGACGAAGTGCTGAGCTTGTTCGCGACCGAGCCGACGCCCGAGGAGATATTGGTGCAGAATGTCCTGGCGCTTCGCAACGCCGAGGCGAACGGCTCGGTGCCGCAGGTGCTGGGCATGCTGGCCTCTTTGTGACTTTACTCCCCTCCCGCTTGCGGGAGGGGATGGGCGTAGATTGCGCTTTTCGCCCTTCGCCACTATATGCGCGGCCATCATGCAGATTCCCGGCCATATCGACCCCGTCACCACGGGCACTGTTCCCTTGCGCGGCGGCAACCGCATCGACCTCGTCGGGCTTACGCGCGACGCGATCGGCGGCGTGCTGGTCGAGGCGGGGCTCGATGCGAAGGCGGCGAAGCTGCGCGCCAAGCAGATCTGGCACTGGATCTATCATCGCGGGGTCACCGATTTCGAGGCAATGACCGACATCGCGAAGACGATGCGCCCTTGGCTCACCGACCGGTTCATCATCGGCCGCCCAACGGTGCGCGAGGCGCAGGTGTCGAGCGACGGCACGCGCAAATGGCTGCTCGCCGCCGCCGACGGCCAGGAATATGAAATGGTATTCATCCCCGACGCCGATCGGGGAACCTTGTGCGTGTCGAGCCAGGTCGGCTGCACGCTCAATTGCCGTTTCTGTCACACCGGCACGATGCGCCTCGTCCGCAATCTCGGCGCGGGGGAGATCGTCGGGCAGGTGATGCTGGCGCGCGACGAATTGGGCGAATGGCCCAAGGGCACGATGGCGGGCTTTGGAGCCGATCCCGAGGATGAGGATACCGACGATGAGGGCGGGCACTATACCGCCGACGGCCGCATCCTGACGAACATCGTGATGATGGGCATGGGCGAGCCGCTGTATAATTTCGACGAAGTCAAAGGCGCGCTCAAGATCGTCATGGACGGCGACGGCCTCGCGCTGTCGCGGCGCCGCATCACGCTGTCGACCAGCGGCGTGGTGCCGATGATGGCGCGCGCGGGCGAAGAGATTGGCGTCAACCTCGCGGTATCGCTCCACGCGGTGTCGAAAGAAGTGCGCGACGAGATCGTCCCGCTCAACCGCAAATATGGCATCGAGGAACTGCTGCAGGCGTGCGCCGACTATCCGGGTGCCGGCAATTCGCGGCGCATCACGTTCGAATATGTGATGCTGAAGGACAAGAATGACAGCGACGACGATGCGCGCGAGCTCGTTCGGCTGATCAAGCAATATGGGCTGCACGCGAAGGTCAATCTCATCCCCTTCAATCCCTGGCCCGGCGCGATGTACGAATGTTCGTCGCCCGAGCGAGTGCGCGCGTTCAGCAACCTGATTTTCAAGAGCGGAATCTCCGCTCCCGTTCGCACTCCGCGCGGGCGCGACATCATGGCCGCGTGCGGCCAGCTCAAGAGCGCCGCGACCAAGCCGAGTCGCGCCGAACTCGACCGCATTGCGGACGAAAAGCAGGCGGCTCTGGGGTAAAACGCCCGACAGCGTCCTTCTACTATCGATAAATATGCGCGCTTTTCCGCCACTGCGGCGGAATTGCGACCGCATACCTATTCTATACCGTGTGGTAAAAATAACACAGGTAATAAAATTGTCATATTCTGAACGATCCGTTCATTGAAGCGACAGGCGCGATCGCCATTTACGGCGTGGACCGCGACCCAAAGGGCGTGGCCGATTAAAAGCAGAAGGAAAATAAAATGAAGAAATTCGCAGTTGCAGCCGCTCTCCTGACGGCCATTGTTGCAACCCCCGCCATGGCTGCCGAAGGTGGCGAAGCCCGCGTCGAAGTACGCGGCGGCTATGTCACGGGCAGCGGCCTCGACGACGCCACGCTTGGCGCCGCGGCCGGCTATGATTTCGACCTCGGCTCGACGGCATTTGCTGGCGCCGAAATCGCGGGTGACAAGGTGCTGATCGACGGCGCCAAGGTCCAGTTCTCGTCGGGCGCGCGCCTCGGTGCCAAGGTCGGCGCCAACGGCAAGCTCTATGCCAACGGCGGTTACACCTTCGGCCAGATCGACGATCCGTATGTCGGTGCCGGCTATCAGCACAAGCTGGGCCAGAACATCTATGCCAAGGCCGAATATCGCCACCAGTTCATCGAGAACTTCAACGACTTCGACACCTTCGCAGTCGGCGTCGGCTTCGCTTTCTGATCTTTCGGAACAGCGAAACGAAACAAGAAGGGGCGGCTTGCGGGTCGCCCCTTTTCATTTGCGCGGCATCCGGCCACGGTGCGGCGATGACGGCATTGGTATATATTGGCGCAGCGCTGGCCGAGATTGCAGGCTGCTTCGCTTTCTGGGCGTGGCTGCGGCTGGACAAGTCGGTGTGGTGGATCGCGCCAGGAATGGCTTCGCTGGCCCTGTTCGCTTACCTGCTTACGCTTGTCGACGCCGATCATGCGGGGCGGACTTACGCTGCATATGGCGGGGTCTATATCGTTTCAGCGCTGGTGTGGCTGTGGGCGGTCGAGGGCGCCAAGCCCGACCGCTGGGATTTGATTGGCGCCGCCGTGTGCCTTGGCGGCGCGGCGATCATCTTGTTCGGGCCGCGCGGGAGTTAAGCCACACCGCCGTCAGTGCGACACTGGAGCTTGCTTCGTCGCTGCGCTCCTCGCAATGACGCGTGTGAAGGGATTTTTTAGCCCGCGTTCGGCAGCGCCTGTTCGACGAGCGGGGCGAGACCCGCCGCGACTATCGTCACTCCCTTTGCATTGGGGTGCATATTGTCGCCGAGCATCAGCGATTTGTCGGTGACGACATTGTCAAGAATGAAGGGGTAGAAGCTCGCTTCATATTTGCTCGCGAGTTCGGGATAGATCGGATTGAACTTTTTGGCATAGTCGCTGCCGAGGTTCGGCGCCGCCATCATGCCCGTGAGCAACACCGGAATCTCACGCTTTTGTAGCTCGGCGAGCATCGCGTCGAGATTGGAGCGCGTCTGGTCGGGGCCGATGCCGCGCAGCATGTCGTTGCCGCCAAGGCCCAGCACGACGAGCGCGGGTTTTGTCTTCGCATTGTCGAGCACATAGGTCAGACGCTGCCGTCCCGCTGCGGTGGTGTCACCCGAGACGCCTGCGTTCTGGACGCGCGCAACGACGCCGTCGGCGGCGAGCGCAGCCTGCAGCTGCGGCGCCAGCCCTTCCTTCGGTCCAAGCTGATAACCGGCATAGAGGCTGTCGCCGAATGCGATGACGAGCGGCGCGTTGGCGGGAATTGCGGGCGAGGCCTTCGCCGCGACCTTGTCATTGGTCGAAGCCGACGGGTTTTCCGCCGATCCGCACGCGGCGAGCGGTTGGCAAAGCGCAATCGCGCAACCATATATCGACAAAGAGCGCCATCCGGCCGTTCTCATTTCAAAGGGTCCCTTCTTGACCGACGCGCCTCGACCTTCGCCAGACCTGGCGATCGCCGCCCATAATGTGACGCTCACACTCGGAAGCGACAAGGCCCCTGTCGAAATTTTGCGCGGCGTCGATCT
>JAURVS010000321.1 GCA_030655355.1 Sphingopyxis sp. | reverse complement strand
AGGCCCGCAAGCGTTGCGGCACGAAAGTCGAGGGTCGGCGCGGAGCCGCGAGTGCTGATATATTCCATGGCGGCCTAGCGCCTAGAGCGATTTCCAGCGAAATGGAACATTCGACGGTCAGGAAATCGCGGAAATGTTCCGCGGGCCGCGGTCAGGTCCGCCAGCGACGACGAACAGCCAATATATAGATGACTAGCGCGGCGACAGCGAAGAGGAACCACTGACCCGCATAAGCGAGATGATTGTTCGGCGTGTTCTCGGCAGATGGCACTGCACTGGCGCGAAGACCCGCGACCGGCGTGTCGGCAATCAGCATCGCACGCGCTGGCGCTGCCTTGCCGATCGCGCGCTCCATCACCGTCGGTTGCTCGGGGCCGGGGACGATCGTCCCTTGAACGGTTCCGCCCTTCCACTGCGGCGGCGCGAAATCATCGCTGATGCCGACATCGACCAGCACGCCCGGCCCCTCGGCGCCGGTCCGGCAGTCGGCGATCATCCGGATGCCTGCCGTCCCCTTGCGGTCGGTCCCGCTGCGCGGATCCCAGCGAACCGGCTCGAGGCAGACGATACTGCTTTTGCGAAACAGCAGGGCATCGGCAACCGGCGGCAATTTGGGATAGGTCACCAGCGCTGACATCGCTGTATTGCGCTGGTACAGCGCGATCAGCGCCTCCTTCTCGGTCTTCCTCTGCAGTTGCCAGACACCGAGCGCAATCATCACAGCGACCGCGGCCAGCACAAGTATCGTCGGGATAAGCGGCCAGCGCCGCGCAGGCGGGGTAACTTCGGCGGGTTCAGTCATGCGTTTTGTCCACCTGCTGGCCCTCGGCCGCCTGACGTTGGTGCTCGCTGGCAAGGAGCGCGCCCTTCCCGACGCGCAGACCATAGATGACCGCGGCCCCGGTCAGCGGGAACCAGAGCACCACATGCACCCAGAGCTGTGGCCGCAGCACGGCGTCGAGGGTCAGCGCAAGCGCGATCAACAACGCACCAATGATCAGCGTCAGGAACGCCGCGGGACCGTCGCCGACATTGTAACCGGCATAATCGAGGCCGCAATTGTCGCACTTAGCCCGAAACTTCACTGGTCCGTCGAACAGCGTCGACGCGCCGCATTCGGGGCAGAGACCAAAAAGGGCAGCGCGCCAGAGCGGCGGCTGCCCTTTCTGAATGTCATTGCCGGTCGGCAATTTAGTGCGCGGCGACAGGTGCGCCCCAGCCGCCCCA
>JAURVS010000316.1 GCA_030655355.1 Sphingopyxis sp. | reverse complement strand
CTTCGGTCGGGGTCGCGATCGTCAAGGACGACAGCAATTACGGCAATCCGATTGCGCGCGGAGCTGTTGGGCCATGGCAGGAGTTCGACCGCTTGCTCGCCGAACCCTTTATCAAGGGACGCGAGCTGACCGTCGCGGTGCTGGCCGATCAGGCGCTTGCAGTCACCGAATTGCGCGTGAAGTCGGGCTTCTACGACTATGACGCCAAATATACGGACGGCCTGACCGAACATGTCTGCCCCGCTGACGTCCCCGATGACGTCGCGCAGCGGATGAAGGATCTTGCGCTGCAGTCGCATCGCCTGCTCGGCTGCAAGGGGGCGTCGCGCTCCGATTTTCGCTGGGACGACGAACATGGCCTTGCGGGGATTTTCCTGCTTGAGGTCAACACGCAGCCCGGAATGACGGCGCTCAGCCTCGTGCCCGAACAGGGGCGGGCTGTAGGGCTGGACTATGCCGAACTGGTCGAACGCATCGTGGGGGAAGCGTTATGAGTAACACACGGATCAAGCGCGGCAGTTCGCCGCCACGCCGCCCGGCGCGCGCACCGAAGCGGCGGCGCAAGGTTCAGACATCGCGCCTCAATGCGGTGATCAACGCGCTGCCTATCAGTCAGCAGCAGCTGCAAAAGGTGGCAAATTGGACGATCGGGCTCAGCCTGTTCGCGGTCGCCGCCGTCGCTGCGCACGCCACTGGCGTGACGGCGAAGGTGCATGAAGAATGGGCGCAGATCGTCGGACGCGCCGGATTTCAGGTCAAGAAGGTCGAAGTCGTCGGGGCCGATCGTATCGACCGGTTGAAAGTCTATGACATTGCGCTGGCGCAAAAGGACCGCTCGATGGCGGCGGTCGATCTCGACAGCGTGCGCGGCGACCTGATGAAATATGGCTGGATCAAGGATGCGCGGGTTTCCCGGCGCCTGCCTGACACGCTCGTCGTCGACATCGTCGAGCGCACCCCGGCGGCGATATGGCAGCATAATAATCGCCTGTCGCTGATTGACGAAAAGGGCGTGGTGCTCGAACCCGTCACTGTTGCGACGATGCCCGACCTGCCGCTTGTGATCGGACCAAAGGCAAACCAGCGTTCGCAGGATCTCGATCGCCTGTTGACCGAGGCAAGCAGCCTCAAGGAATTGCTCGCAGGTGCGACCTGGGTCGGCAACCGCCGCTGGGACCTGCGCTTCCGCAGCGGCGAGACGCTGTCGCTTCCCGAAGGCGAAGTCGAAGCGAAGGCGGCGCTCGCCAAATTTGCGCATATGGACGGCGCCAACCGCCTGCTCGGGCGCGGCATCCTGCGTTTCGATATGCGTGACCCCGGACGTTTTGTGCTACGCTTGCCGCACGAAGGGCAGGTGGCGCCCGCGAAGCTCGACGATGCGCGCGCCGCGGTCGACTCGGTCGCCGCCGCTTCGACGAACGAAGGGTAGACAAT
The DNA here is from genome assembly GCA_030655355.1 of Sphingopyxis sp. Lineage (GTDB taxonomy): Bacteria > Pseudomonadota > Alphaproteobacteria > Sphingomonadales > Sphingomonadaceae > Sphingopyxis. Next base: position 2,199 of record JAURVS010000316.1, on the reverse strand, counting down.
GGCGCCGCCGCGCATTGAAAAGATCATTACCGCGCTCGACGTCGGGTCGTGGAAGGTCTGCGCGCTGATCGCGGGGCAGACTGCCGACGGGCAACTCCATGTTCTCGGCACCGGGCAGCGCGAAAGCCGCGGCGTCCAGCGCGGCTATGTCGCCGACATGGAACAGACCGAGCATATCGTCCGCGAAGCGATCGAACAGGCCGAGCGGATTGCAGGGCTCAACATCGACGACGTCTGGGTCGCCTTTTCAGCGGGCGGGCTGATCAGCGACGTCGCGCCGATCGAAAGCGAATTGGGCGGCCACCGCATCGAAAAGGAAGATGTCGACGATCTGCTAGCGGCGGGACGCGCAGGGATCGACCCCGAAGGGCGGATGATCCTCCATGCGCAGCCTGCGCTCTACACGATCGACGGGCTGACCGGGGTCAAGAATCCGATCGGCCTCCACGCCGACCGGTTGGGCGTCGATATTCACATCATCATGGCCGACGGCGCGCCGGTGCGAAACCTTGAGGCCGCGGTCCGGCAGGCGCATCTCGACGTCAATGCGGTCGTCGCTTCGCCGATCGCGGCGGGCCTTGCATGTCTGTCGGACGAAGAACGCGATCTTGGCGTCGCGCTCGTCGAACTGGGCGCCGCGGTCACGACGGTTTCGCTCTACGCGGGCGGGATGCTTGTCGAAATGGCGTCGCTGCCGTTCGGGGCGAGCGATATCACCGACGACATCGCCTCGGCCTTCGGCATCCGGCGTAGTCAGGCACAGCGCCTGCAAAGCTTTTACGGCTCAGCCTCGGCCAGCCCGCGCGATAATAACGAAATTATCGAACTCGAGCCTGGTGCGCCGACGAACGGTGATTCTCCGCGCATCACGCGTGCGCAGTTGGTGACCGTGATCCGTCAGCGGCTCGACGCGATGATGGGGGAGATCGGCAGGACGCTGAAAGACCTGCATTTCGTCGGGCCAATCGGGCGCCAAGTGGTGCTCGTCGGCGGCGGAGCCGACCTCAAAGGCATTGCGGATTACACGCAGAGCGCGCTCGGCCGCGCCGCGCGCGTCGGACGACCGCGCGGCTTGCACGGCCTGCCCGATGCGCATAGCGGCCCGGCTTTCGCTACGCTTGCGGGTCTGGTTCTCTACGCTGCGTCCGACCCGGTCGACCTTCGCGATCTGCCGATGATGGCGCAGGATGTCTATCGGCCAGCGGGCACTTCGATCCTGCATCGACTGATGGCGGCATTGAAAAGCAGTTTTTAGTTGCAGCAACGGCAAAAGGGTTAATTTTTTGGGTGATTCCCACGTCACAATAGTGCAATGCGGGTGCAGAAAACCGGGCGGACGGACTACCGCCCGGCTGGGTCGCAAAGTTGGGGAAGCGGCACCTGTCCGCCGCTGCAGGGAGACTTTTTGATGAGCATCAATATTGGCCCGCCACAGGTCGATGAGCTGAAGCCGCGGATCGCGGTGATCGGCGTCGGCGGCGCGGGTGGCAATGCCATCGCAAACATGATCGCGGCACGCGTTGAGGGTGTCGACTTCATCGTGGCCAACACCGACGCGCAGGCGCTGAATGCTTCGCCCGCCGAACGGCGCATCCAGCTGGGGACGCAGATCACTCAGGGCTTGGGTGCCGGTTCGCGTCCCGAAGTCGGACGTGCGGCTGCTGAGGAAAGCATCGCGCAGGTCGAAGAGGCGCTGAACGGAGCTCATATGTGCTTTGTCGCGGCCGGCATGGGCGGCGGCACCGGTACCGGTGCGGCTCCGGTCATCGCCAAGGCTGCACGCGACCGCGGCATTCTGACCGTCGGCGTCGTGACCAAGCCTTTCACCTTTGAAGGTCAGCGCCGCATGCGTTCGGCAGATTCGGGCATTGCCGAGCTGCAGGAACATGTCGACACGCTGATTGTCATTCCGAACCAGAATCTCTTTCTGGTCGCCAACCCGAACACGACCTTCAAAGAAGCTTTCACCATGGCGGATGAAGTGCTTCAGCAGGGCGTGCGCGGCATCACCGACCTGATGGTTATGCCCGGCCTGATCAACCTCGACTTTGCCGACGTGCGCAGCGTGATGCGCGAAATGGGCAAGGCGATGATGGGCACCGGCGAAGCCGAAGGCGATGGCCGTGCGCTCGAAGCTGCGCAGAAAGCGATTGCCAACCCGCTGCTCGACGGCGTGTCGATGGCGGGGGCAAAGGGCGT
>JAURVS010000315.1 GCA_030655355.1 Sphingopyxis sp. | reverse complement strand
GCGAGCATATATTCCTGCTCGGGGGTCAGCAGGGGGAATTTGCGGATTTCCGCCAGATAGCGGTTCAGGCTGGCTTCGCCGCCAAGCGCTGGAACCGTGGCCGGAACATTGCTTTTAGCCATTGGAGAGCGTCTTCCCTTTAATATCTTGAGTCAGAATATGCCGCGGTTGGTCCCAGCGGTCGAGATAGATTTTCATTCGAAACCTAAACGCGCAATTCATTGATCAGTTCCCGCATGTCGGCGGGGATGGGGCTGTCGAGCGCGATGCTGTTACCAGTCATCGGATGAATAAAGCCCAAATGGGCCGCGTGCAATGCCTGACGCACGAAATTCCGTGCTTTCAGGACATCGGACAGCGGCTTTCTGGCACGTCCATAGACCGGATCACCGACCAGCGGATGGCCAATATGCGCCATATGAACGCGGACCTGATGCGTGCGGCCGGTTTCGAGTCGGCACTCAACCAGGCTGGCGTGTTGCAGCGGCTCGATCACGCGATAATGAGTGACCGCATGCTTGCCGCGTCCGTCGGCCACCACCGCCATCTTCTTGCGATTGGTGTTCGATCGGCCCAGCGCCGCGTCGATCGTGCCGTTCACCGGCATCGGCCGGCCAGTAGCGATCGCCTGATAACGGCGATCGATGCTGTGCGCGGCAAATTGCTTTGCCAGCCCTTCGTGCGCGCGGTCGTGCTTCGCGGCGACGATCAGCCCGCTCGTATCCTTGTCGATGCGGTGGACGATCCCGGGGCGGGCGACGCCGCCGATCCCCGACAATTGCCCTGCGCAATGATGAAGCAGCGCATTGACCATCGTGCCGTCGAAATTTCCCGCGGCGGGGTGGACAACCATCCCTGCGGGTTTGTCGATGACAATCAGATGTTCGTCCTCGAACGCGATCACCAGATTCATGTCCTGCGCGATATTATGCGCGGGCAAAGCGGCGGGAACGCGAACTTCGATCGGTCCGGGCGCGGCGGCCTTGGCCGACGGGTCCCAAAGAATATTGCCGCTCGCGTCGACGACGCGGCCGCCCTTGATCAGGGCCTTCAGGCGTTCTCGCGACAGATCGGGCAAGGCTTCGGCGAGCGCCCGGTCGAGGCGCAACCCGGCCGCGCTGTCGGCCAGCGCCACAGTCAAAATGTCGTCATCCCCCTGCATTGACAGGAATGTGGTTTCCGGACGCCGAAATTCAAGGGCCACGGCTCACCGTATCCTGCTTGAATAGGCTGAGTCCGTGGCTTAGGGAGCAGGCGCGAGCCGGAATATCCGGCCTTGCGGGGAGCCTGTTCATCCATGACCGACGATCGCGTCGATTTCGCCTCGATGCTGGCCTCGCGCCTGTGTCACGATCTTCTGAGCCCCGTCGGCGCCTTCGCCAACGGGCTCGAACTTCTCGCCGACGAAAAAGACCCGGCGATGCGCGAGCGCTGCTTCGAACTACTCGAACAAAGCGCGCGGACCTCCGCGAACAAGCTCAAATTCTTTCGGCTCGCATTCGGATCGGCGGGCGGCTTTGGCGAGCTTGTCCCGGCTGACGAAGCCCGATCAGCGATACACGGCATCATCGGCGACCGCGCAATCGAACTGAACTGGATGATCGGCAGCGATCCGATGCCCAAACCGGCGGTCAAGATCATCCTCAACCTGTCGCTTCTGCTCGTCGATGCTCTCGTGCGCGGTGGACGCCTCGACATCGGTTGCGAAAAGCAGGGCGAGGGGATCGAAATTGCGCTGCACGTCGAGGCCGAACGCCTCTTCCTCGACGCCGACGTCGAACGCATCCTCGCCGAAGGCGAGGGCGCCAGCCCGATGACCTCACGCACCGCACCCGCGGTGCTGGTGCAGGCGGTCGCGCGGCAGAATGATGGCACGGTGATGCTCGCCCGCGAAACGCCGACTTCGCTGCTGGTTGGCGCTGTGTTGCGCGGTCGCGGGTAAAGTCTCCCTTAACCATTGTCAGCCATGGTGGAGCCTCTGATTTTTGGGGCGCACCGGTACGGCAATGGACGATCTGCTGAACGACTTTCTGGCCGAAACGGCGGAAATCCTTGCCGAGGCCGGTGGAGCGATTGTCGCGTGGGAAGCTGATCCGGCCGACCGCGCGCAGCTCGACGCCATTTTTCGCCTTGTCCATACGATCAAGGGCAGCTCGGGCTTTCTCGCGCTGCCGCGCGTCACGGCGCTGTCGCATGCTGCCGAAGATGCGCTCGATCAGGTCCGTCGTGGCAACCGTCCGGCCAATGCCGGGCTCGTCACCGGGGTGCTCGCGATCCTCGATCGTTTGGGCGAGCTTTGCGCGGTGCTGGGGCAGGATGGCGTCGAGCCCGCGGGCGATGACCGCGCCGTGATTCGCGCGCTATCCGAACAGGATCAGCCTGCCGACGCTCCGTTCGAGGTCGCGGGCGTGCCGCTTCGCCGTGACGATGACTTCAGCGCCGAAATGCAAAGTTGGCGCTCGATACGCGTGCCGCTGCCGTTGCTCGACAGCGTGATGACCGGCGTGACCGACATCGTTCTCGCGCGCAACGAATTTGCTCGCATGTTGCGCGAATCGGGCGCCGATCCGTCGGTGATATCCTCGTTCGACCGCCTGTCGGACTCGATCGCCGGAATGCGCCAGTCGGTCAGCCAGATGCGGATGCAGCGCATCGATAAATTATTCGCCCCGCTGCCGCGCATCGTTCGCGATCTTGCGCAGGAGATGAGCAAGAAGATCGCGTTCCAGACGAGCGGCGGCGAAGTCGAACTCGACCGTGAAATGATGGAAAATATCCGCGATCCGCTGATCCACATCGTCCGCAACGCGATCGATCACGGCATCGAAGCGCTCGAGGATCGCGTCGCCGCGGGCAAGGATATTACTGCGACGATTGCGGTTTCGGCCCGCCAGTCGGGCAATCAGATCGAAATCGAGATCCGCGACGACGGCCGCGGCCTCTCACCCGATGTGCTCGTCGCCAAGGCGATCGCATCGCGCGTCGTCACCGCGACCGAGGCGCGCGCGCTGGCGGCCAAGGAAAAGCTCGAGCTGATCTTCCGCCCCGGCTTCTCGACCGCCGCGAAAGTCACCGAAGTTTCAGGCCGCGGCGTCGGCATGGATATCGTCAAGGCGAATGTCGAAAAGATCGGCGGGATCGTCGAACTGCGCAACGAAGAGGGGCGCGGGCTGACGATCCTGCTCCGCGTGCCGATGACGCTGACGATCATTTCGGGCCTGATGGTGCGCGCCGCAGGGCAATATTTCGCCGTCCCGCGCGGCGCCGTCCGTGAAATCCTGCTCGAAAGCGGCGATACCGTCCGCATCGACCGCGTCGGCGGCGGCGAACTCGCGACCGTCCGCGGCGAACAATATCCGCTGCTCCGGCTAGAAGCGGTGCTCGGTCGAGGGCGTGACCATGGCGACGATGTCGACGATCGCGCACTCGTCATCGTCCAGCCGGCGCAGGGGCAAAGTTACGCGCTCAGCGTCGCAGCAATCCATGACCATGAGGAACTAGTGATCAAGCCCGCGGCGCCGATGATCATGGCGACGGGACTCTATGCGGGGACGACGCTGCCCGACAACGGTCGCCCCGTGCTGCTGCTTGACGTCCAAGGCATGGTCGCGGCCGCTGGGATCGACGCGAGCGAGGTGGGGCGAAGCCGCAAGAATGTCGACGATGCCGCAGAAGCCACCGCCGCGCGCAACGCTGCGCAGCTGCTGTTGTTCCGCGACATGGGTCGCGTCCGCGGCGTCCGTCTGTCGGTGATCGAGCGTGTCGAGGAACTGCCTGCATCGGCGCTGTTCGAAAGCGCCGGCCGCGTGCAGGCGCAGATAGGCGACGATATCTTCCCGGTCCACGCGGCGACGCTGCCGAGCGGCGAAGGCACGCTGAAGCTGCTCCGCCTCTATGATGGTCAGTCGGTGCTTTGCTATCCGATCGCCGAAGTCATCGACATTGTTCGACTGCCCGATGCCGTTCAGCCGTCAGCCGCGCCTGGATTGATCGCGGGCGTCGTGCTGGTCAACGGCGAGCCGGTCGAACTGATCGATCCCTTCTGGCTGATGGAGCAATATAGCGCGGGCGCACCGGTATCGGCGCTACGCCAGCCGCTGTGCCGCCTCGCCGACGATCATGATGGCTGGGGCGACAATTTCCTCGCGCCGATCCTGCGCCACGCCGGCTACCGCGTCGAATCGGGCGATGTCACCGACGAAGCGCCCGATGTGCTGCTCTGCCTGACCGAAGATCGCGGGTCGTGGGTCCAGACCGAGAGCGAAGTTCCGGTCATCCGGCTACGCACCGCGATCGCGGCGACCGGACCTGACGATGAAACCGTCTATCGTTACGACCGTCAGGCGCTGCTCGATGCACTGCGCCGCCGCGTCGGGGGAGAGCGCGCATGATGGAAAAACTCTATCTGATCGCGCGCATCGCCGACACGCGCGTTGCGCTGCGAAGCCGCGCGATCAATTCGGTCGTCACCGTCGGCACGCCGGTCGAGGTTCCCGGCGCACCGCCGCATGTTGCGGGGCTTTTTGCCTTGCGCAGTCGCGTATTCACGCTGATCGATCCGCATGTCGTCGTCGGACTGCCCGCGGTACCCGTCGCGCCCGGTCAGCGCGTGATCGTCGTCGATGTCGCCGAACATGGCTATGCACTTCTCGCCGACGAGGTTGAGGATGTCTGTTTCATCGACGCCCCTGAAACGCGTATCGCCGGAAAACTGCTGCCCGGCTGGGCGCGTGTCGCCGATGCTATGATCGAACATGACGGCGCTTCGCTGCTCGTCGTCGATCCGTCGCATTTCATCATCCTGCCGAGCTTAAAGGCGGCATGAATCGCGCCGTTAATTAACGTGCTGCACACGCCTTCACCGTAACATGCCCAAATCTCGGGGGTCGGAGTTAATTGAATGTCGAAATCTTGTCTGGTCGTCGATGACAGTAAAGTCATTCGCAAGGTCGCACGCCATATTCTTGAAAGCATGTCGTTTGCCGTTGACGAGGCAGCCGATGGTCAGGAGGCGCTGACCTTTTGCCGTGCCAATCGTCCCGACGTCATCCTGCTTGACTGGAACATGCCGGTGATGAGCGGGATGGAATTTCTGGGGGCGTTCAACGATCTCGACTATGGTCATGAAGAGCGGCCGCGCGTGGTGTTCTGCACAACGGAGAACAGCATTGATCACATCCGCGCCGCGATCGAGGCGGGCGCCGACGAATATGTGATGAAGCCGTTCGACCGCGAAACGCTCGAAGGAAAATTGCAGCTCGTCGGAATCGCTTGAGGCGGCTCTGATGGCCCGCCCGCAACCTCTGATGCCCGATCCCGAGCCAGCCGCCCGAACGGTGCGGGTCATGCTCGTTGACGACAGCCTTGTCGTGCGGAGCATATTGGAGCGGATCGTCGACCAGCGCGCGGGGCTCAAAATTTGTGCGTCGGTCGCCTCGGCACATGACGCACTGGAATATCTGGCGCGTGAGCCGGTCGATGTCGTCATCCTCGACATCGAGATGCCCGGAATGAACGGCATCGACGCGCTGCCGCATATATTGGAACGCGCCGAAAAGGCGCGCGTCCTGATCCTCTCATCAAACTGTGTCGAAGGTGGTCCGGCCGCCATCGACGCGCTCGCGCTTGGGGCCAGCGACACGCTCGCCAAGCCCGGTCGCGGCAGTTTCTCGGGCCGTTTTGCCGAGGTGCTGACTGACCGGATCATGACGCTCGGTCATCGCCAGGATCATCCCACACCAATAGTCGTTGCGGAGCGCCGCAATCCCGCGCCCGTTTCGCTGGCGATCGACACGGACCAGTCGATCGAATGCATCGCGGTCGCGGCATCGACCGGCGGGATTCCAGCCTTCGCCAATTTCCTCGCGCATCTCGACTCGCGAATCAGCGCGCCGATCCTGCTCACCCAGCATCTGCCCGATGCCTTCATGGAATTTTACGCAAAGCAGATCGCGACAATGACGGCGCGCCGGGTCCGCGTGGCCGAGGCGGGCATGGGAGTGGAACGCGGTTGCATCTACCTCGCTCCCGGCGACGCGCATCTGCTCGTCGTTGCGGTCGGTCGCCGATACGAAATCGCGCTCGACCGCCGCGTCGTCGAAAATGGTTGCTGCCCGTCGGCGGATCCGATGTTTGATTCGGTTGCCGATGTCTTTGGGCCGGGCGGCATTGCGGTGGTGTTGAGCGGCATGGGCCGTGACGGCGTACTCGGGGCGGCGCGGCTCAAACAGGCTGGCGGTACGATCTTTGCGCAGGCTCCCGAAAGCTGTGTGATCTGGGGAATGCCGGGTGCCGTAGCGAAGGCTGGGATTGCTGCCGCGACGCTCAATCCCGACGCCATCGCGCTGATGCTCGGCAGCTTTCTTCCGGGGCGCCGCAAGCCATGATGGGCAGCAGCGCCAGCGAATCGGCCTATCGCGTCCTGATGGGCGTGCTCGAATCGCGGACCGGACAGACCTTGTCGCCGAACCGCATCTGGCGGATCGAAATGTCGCTGAAACCCGTGATGCAGCGTCATGGTATCGCCGATCTCGATGCGCTCGTTGCCGCGCTCGTCACGTCGAACAGCCGACAATTGCTCGACGATACGGTCGATGCGATGCTCAACAACGAAACCTATTTCTACCGTGAGTTCAGCGTATTCGACGAAATAGCTGCGACTGCGCTCGAACAAATTCGCGAGATCAACAAGCTGCGCCGTCGCGTGACGGTCTGGCATTGCGGTGTCTCGACTGGGCAGGAAGCCTATTCGCTGGCGATGATGATCGCCGAGCAGGGTGTTAAATGGGCGGGGTGGCAGATCGATATTGTCGGTACCGACGTCAGCTATCATGCGATTGGCCGCGCCCGCGTCGGCCTTTACAGCCAGTTCGAAATTCAGCGCGGCCTTCCGGTTCAGCGCATGGTGCGCTGGTTCGACCAGACCGAGGGCGGCTGGCTCGCAAAGGCGGACCTGCGCCGACGCATCGATTTTTCGGTGCAGAATATGCTGACCGACCGTCCGCCGCTCGCAAGTCCCGCCGACCTGATCTTCTGCCGCAACCTGCTGCTCTATTTCTCGGCGCCGATGCGTCAAAAGGCGTTTGCGCGGCTGCGCGCGATGGCGGCGCCGCAAAGCTTTCTCGTGCTTGGCGCCGGGGAAACGGTGCTGGGCCAAACTGATCAATTCGTTGCCAGTCCGCGACTTCGCGGCTTGTACGAGCCTGCCGACCAGCAAGTCCGCCGCGCCGCTGCGGCTTGACCTTGCTTTTTGCGCCCCGGTAGCGCAATCGACGGCTTGGCAAGGCAGGACGGGCCCAAAAAGCGCATGAGCGATTTTATCGAACGCTGGTCTCCCAATTTCGACGAGCGCGCGCTGCCCATCTCGATGATTGTGCTGCATTATACCGGCATGAAGAGCGGGGCCTCGGCGATTGATTGGCTTGCCAATCCCGAAGCCAAAGTGTCGGCGCATTATGTCGTCAGCGAGGACGGCCAGATCACCTATATGGTGCCCGAGGAAAAACGCGCCTGGCACGCCGGCAAATCGCACTGGCGCGGGGTGAGCGACATCAATTCGGCGAGTGTCGGCATCGAAATCGTCAATCCAGGGCATGAATGGGGCTATGTGCCGTTTCCCGACCCGCAGGTCGCCTCGGTCGTCCGCCTCGTCCATCTGATCAAGGATCGCTATGCGATCACGCGCGGCAATGTCATCGGCCATTCGGACGTCGCTCCGACGCGCAAGCAGGATCCAGGCGAGCTCTTTCCGTGGGAAGAACTCGCGCGCCGCCGGCTCGCTTTGCCGCGTCCGACGAAGAAGCTGACCGATCCGCTGTGGACCGACGCGGGATTTCTTCTTGCGCTCGAACGCTTCGGCTATGACGTGACCGACGGTTTTGCAGCGACGGTGGCATTTCAGCGCCGCTTTCGCCCCGAGTTGATCGATGGCACGATCGACGGCGAATGCCGCGCGATCCTGCTCGCGCTGCTGCTGCCCCAGCCCGAGGGCAACCACTCACCCCCTCTTTGAGTAGCGAACCGATAGCTGGCGCTCGTTTCTAAACGGGCCTATAACATTCTTGCCAGAGGGTCGGGCGATCGCCGCCGGTGGGGTATCCTGCCGGGGGAGGAAAGTCCGGGCTCCACGGAAATCACGGTGCCGGATAACGTCCGGCGGATCGGTCTTCGGGCCGGTTCAGGGAAAGTGCCACAGAGAGTAGACCGCCAAAGGCTTCGGCCCGGCGAAAGGTGAAAGGGTGCGGTAAGAGCGCACCGCGCGGCTGGTAACAGGCGCGGCACGGCAAACCCCACCGGGAGCAAGGTCGAATAGGGACGGTATGGAAGCAATTCCAGGGCTGATTCCGGTCCAGCCGTCCGGGTTGACTGCTTGAGCGTTCGGGTAACCGTTCGCCTAGAGGAATGATCGCACAGTCTCCGCAAGGGGATGGACAGAACCCGGCTTATAGACCCTCTGGCAATACTCTCCCGAACCCGTCTGCGGGAACTGCCCCTCGCGGGCCGCGTTCTAAGCGGACCATTTGAAAGGGAAACGCACCATGAAAGTCGTCGATGAACATGTCGAAGTGACCGAGACGGAAGCGAGCGGCGGAGTCAAAGGCCATAATGTCCGTTATGTGCTGGCCTTTTCGCTGGCCGCAGTGATCATCGTGCTGTCCGCAATCTGGATCATTCCCGCGCTGCTGCAGCCCTGATCAGGCCTATTTTGCTTTCGTAACCCCGACCAGCTCTTCCTCCGGGTACGGCGTATCTTCCATATAGATGGTCCGAGCCGTCCGCCGGAATTTCCGTGTATAGAGCTTGTCATAGCCGTCGCCGGATGTCGTAACTTTGAGTAATGTCGTGATCGTATCGCCGGTCACGACATTCCAGCTCATTTCATTGCCGTCATGCGTATAGGTGCGACTGTAAACCGTTGCGTCGAGCCCGATCAGCTTCATGCGCGGCGGATCCTTCGCAGTTTCGGCGCGATAGCGATAGGTGGCCGACATTGCGGTGGTGCCGCCGGTGAGGTCGCGGATCGTGAGCACGCCCTTGTTGATCGTCAGTTCCGCGGGGCCCATCCGATCCGGCTCCAGCTTGAGGCTGCCTGCAAGTTGGTGCCCTAAGTCGAATTCGCCGCGGAAGCTCAGCACGACAATGAGTTTGCGGGTGTCGGGGCTAGCAACGACATAGACCGTGTCGATATCGCCATCGCCATTGAGGTCGCCGTCGACACGCGCCTCGATTTCCTCGCCAAGCTCGAGCGCGTCGTTCAGCATTTTGTCGGTCATCGGCGGTAGCGCCGGGCGCGCAGGCGCCGCGTTCGCGGCGGACGACAGTATAAGCGCGGTTGCAATCAACCCCATACCTCGCATCATTCGACCCTCCCCAAATCGTCCCACGGGAGCGACCAGATTATCATTTGCTAGCACTGCGTCCAGCCGGTGTCCGTGATCCAGCGCACAGGCGAGTTTCCGCTTTCCTACATTATCCGGCTGACCTACCGTCGTCATCATGACTGAACTGACGCGCGCAATGGCATTTCAGTGTAAAGTTGCGCAGATTTCAGCCATTTTCCGCGCGGGGCTGCGCGGCGCATTAGGGGGTGGGGCATTGACTATGCGACGACGCATCGGCGCGTTATCCGCGGCGCTTCTGGCGCTATGCTGCGCGATCTCAGCCGCATCGGCCCAGCCGACGAGCACATGCGGCGCTGCACCGCTGAGAGGCGAGCGCGTCGCGCTCCTGATCGGGAACAGCACGTATAACGACTGGGAATGGCCGTCGCTCAAGAATGCGGTGAACGACATCGACTATGTTTGCGATGCTTTTGCCAAGGCAGGAATTGCGCCGCGTATCGTTCGCAATGCCGACATGCCCTCGCTCGACGCCGCGCTGACGCGCTTCGCGGCGGAGGCGAAGGGCGCCAAGTCGGTGATCATCTATTACGCCGGGCATGGCTTCGAATATGGCGGCCGCAACTGGCTCGTGCCGATGGACGCGCCTCCGGCAACGCGGCGCGCCGATGTCGAAAAGCGTTATTTGTCGATCGAGGCGGCGGTGAAGCGTGTCGTGCCGCAGGGCGCTTTCACTTTGCTGTTCGTCGATGCGTGCCGCACCACCGAACCCGTCGTGCGGGTTGAGGATGCTGACGTTGCGAAAGGCGAGGCGGGATCTGCGCCCCTCGGTCTGCTCGATATCGGGCAAGGGGCGGTTTTCTACTCAACCGCAAAGGGCCGTCCGGCGCTAGATTTCGCGCCCGTAGGTTCACCGGTCAGCCCGTTCGCCGCCGCAGTGGTCAAGGAACTCGGCATCCCGGGACTTGAGATATCGGACTATTTCAAGGTCGTATCGCGCGAAGTGTATAAGCGGACGAACGGCATGGAACTCGGCCCGCAGCAGCCTTTTCATTATGGTAGCTGGTTCGACGACTATTATCTCGTAGCGCCGCCCGAGGTGCCGCAAGCGCCCTTGGCGATACCGGTTTCCTCTTCCGCCACAGGGGGTGCCGTCACGCGCGGCGCCAAACCTGTCGCAGACCCGCTGGCCGACATTTCGCTCGACCGCCTTGCGATCGAAGACGAGCCGGTGCTGATCGCCGACGTCCTGTCGCGCCATCCCGCGGCCGAGATTGTCGCGCTCGCCGATGGCGGTCACCCGCTCGCGCAGCAACTTGCGGGCTATATGTTCTCGCTCGGTGTCGGGCTGAAAAGGGATTTGCCGCGCGCTCGTGCCTATCTGGAAAAATCCGCCGCGCAGGGCTTCCCGGCGGGGCAACAGGAACTTGGCTATCTGTTGCTCGAAAATGATCCGGCGCCCGCCGATGTGAAGCGTGCCTATGATCTCTATGTCGCCGCTTCGGACGCGGGCTATTCCAAGGCGAAGACCCATCTCGCCTATCGTCTCGCCGCGGGCACCTTCGGCCCCGCCGATTACGTCCGCTCGCAAGCGCTTTATGCCGAAGCCGCAGAGAAGGGGCATCCTGCCGCGATTTTTGCGCTGACCTATTTTGCCGACACGCGCGCCGCGAACATGGCGCGACTGCGAGCGCTGGCCGACGCGGGCAATCCTGAGGGCAATCATTGGCTTTGCGAAGCGCATTTCGCTGCCAAGACGCTGGGCGGCGCGATTGCGGACTGCGGGATCGCCGCCCGCGCGGGCTTCGCAGGGTCGCGGGCGATTCTTGCCGATGCCTTTGCCAAGGGGGTCGGCGTTGCGGCCGATCTGAAAGAGGCGGCGCATTGGGCCAGGCTGGCGCGTGACTTGCCAGAATTGCGGAAAGATCAGCGCGACCTGATCGCTGGTATCGGCGAGTGACGGTCAGGGATAGCTGACCGCGATCACTTCCCATTCTTTCGGACCGCTAGGCAATTGAACGGTGCGCAAATCTCCGATGGCGGCGCCGCGCAGCGCGCGGGCGAGGGGACTGTTCCAGCCGATCCGGCCTTCGCCCGCCTCGGCTTCATCATCGCCGACCAAAGTGACGATGCGCCGGGCATCGTCGTCGTCCGCCAGTTCGACAGTGGCGCCGAACCAGATGCGGCTTTTGTCGGGCTGTTCGGCCGGATCGACGACGCGCGCCGCCTTCATCCGCCGCGCAAGAAAGGACAGGCGGCGGTCGATCTCGCGCAGCCGTTTGCGGCCATAGATATAGTCGCCATTCTCGCTGCGGTCGCCATTGCCCGCCGCCCAGCTGATCACTTCGACCAGCTTCGGGCGCTCGCCGCCGAGCAGCGCGTCATATTCGTCGCGCAGCGCCGCATAGCCCGTCGGGCTAATGATATTCGTCTTGTCCCCCGCCACCGGACCTTATCCCGGCGTGCGTTTGCCAAGGTAGAAGCTGAGCGGCGCCTGCGTGCGCGACCCGCTGCCATCGCGCAGCGTGTCGTAGACGACGGCATTTTCCAGCACCCGCTGGACATAGTTGCGCGTTTCGAAGATCGGGATCGCCTCGATCCAGTCTACCATCTCGATCGCGCCGCCGCGTGGATCGCCATTGGCGCGCAGCCATTTGTTCACATTGCCCGGCCCGGCGTTATATGCCGCGACCGCAAGCGGATAGCTGCCGCCGAAATAGCGCAGCATCTGCTGGAAATAGGTCGAGCCCAGCATCATGTTGTAATTGGTGTCGGTAGTCAGCGACCCGGCATCATAGCTCATCCCGAGCTTGCCCGCGACTTCGCGCGCCGTACCCGGCATCAACTGCATCATGCCGCGTGCACCGGCGTGGCTGATCGCCTGCCGGTCGAACTGGCTTTCCTGCCGCGTGATCGCGTGGATGAAAGTCCAGTTGCTTTCATGGCCGGCGGGCACACGAACGGTCGGGAAGCCCGCGACTTCGACCGCGTCGAGGCTGTTCGCTTGCGCGCTGCGACCGATCATCACGCCGAGATCAGGCCGACCGATCTGCGTTGCCAGTCTTCCCGCGAGGACATGGTCGGCAGGCGATGTCGCCTTTTGCGCGAGCGCGCGCAGGAACAAGGATTGTTCGCGCCACGCCCCGATCTCGCCGAGCGCACGGGCAGCGCGGACCAGCCGGTCGTCCTCGAACGTCCGTTTCTCGTCATTGCTGACTTGGATCGTCGGGTTCGGCGTCGGCTTGGGTTGCGGACGGCTCAGCCGCTCAAGCGACAACTGGCCATAAAACTGGTCATAATGCTGTGCTGCGTCGGCGAAATGTTCGTTGGCGGCGCCCGAATTTCCGGCGGCAAGCGCCGCACGACCGGCCCAGTAAAAACCCTTGGTGCGCGTCTGCGCCGAACGGGCCCCTTCGCCATAGGCGCGATAGAGGCGCACAGCCTCCGCCGGGCGGCGCAGATCGCGGTAAGCGAGTTGCCCGGCGAGCCACGCGAGCGACGTATAATCGTCGCGGACGCTGAGCGGCGTCTCGCGAATGATCGTCCCCGGCGCGAAGCTGTCGTCGAGTTGCCGCGCGATGTTATAGGCGGTCAGCTTGTCACCGCCATCGCTCGCCTGCCGCGCGTTGGTCAGCAAGGTTTCGAGCCATTCCTCGGGATCGGTCGGCGCCTTAGCCAGCGAGCGCTGGGCCGCAAGCAGCGATCGTGCTTCGCCGACGCGGCCTGCTTTGCGGAGCCAGGTCGCCTTATCGGTGATATAGCCCGCATCGCTGCGGATCAGCGACGGGTTGGCGCTTTCGACTGCCGAAGCCTGAAACGCCGCGTCGACCGACGCGTTACGCATCGCGAGGCGCGCGGCAAAGACGGCGCGCTTATCGGGCGACGTGAAAGCGAGTTGGCGGCTCGCGGCGGCGGTCGCGCCCGACCACAGCAGGCGGTCCATGCGTGCATCATGGTCGGCGAGCGTAATGGCGCCGGGGAACATGCTCAGCGCGCGGCTGGTTTCATAGTCATCGAGTGTGCCGGTCGTCCAAGCGCGGCGCACCGCGGCATTGGCGTCGTCCCGGCGTCCCGACGCATTGAGCGCCAGCGCGTAACGCAAATGGCCGCTCGCGGTCTGCGGCGGATAGGTTTGGAAATAGGCGAGCGTGCGCGCGGGATCGAAACTGTCGAGCGAGATCGCCTTTTCGGCGCGCGTGCGCAGCTTGTCGCCATCGGGCCAGCCGCGATTAGCCATCAGGAAGCGCGAAAGATGGTCGAACGACGCGCCAGTGTTGGCGGTCAGGCGCCGCCATTCCATCACTGCGTCGCCGACTGAGTTGGTCGATGGTGGCGGACCCGACGCCGTCGCCAAGCCCATCTGGGCGCGGTACCACGCCATTTGTTCGGGGGTGAGCTCGCTGGCGTTCGCAGCGGTCGGGATGAGCAGGGCCATGGCGAGCGCCAGGCGCGAAATACGGGGCAACGATATCATGCTGTGCATGTTAGTGCCAAACTCCTTGCGGGGCGCTGAATAGGCGTCCATTAGCGGCGCGCCGTCGGGACTCTACCGGCTGGAGCGCGTTTTTGTAAAGGAGCGGTGCATGTTTTCGGGGTCTATTCCCGCTTTGGTGACGCCATTTCGCGATGGAGCGTTCGACGCTCCGGCTTTCGCACGCCTCGTGGACTGGCAGATCAAAGAGGGGACCAGCGCACTGGTCCCATGCGGTACGACCGGCGAAAGCCCGACGCTTGGCTTCGACGAACATTATCAGGTCATCGACAACTGCATTCAGTCGGCGGCAGGCCGCGTCCCGGTGATCGCTGGCTGTGGGTCGAATGACACGGCAACCGCGATTCGCCATATGCGCCATGCGCAAGCCGCTGGCGCGGCGGCGGCGCTAGTCGTGGCGCCTTACTATAACCGGCCGAGCCAAGAAGGTATGATCGCGCATTTTGAGGCGCTCGCCGATGCGAGCGACCTGCCAATAGTCGTGTACAACGTGCCCGGCCGCACCGTTGCCGACATCAGCGCCGAGACGATGTGCAAGCTCGCCGAAATTTCGACTGTTATCGCGATCAAGGATGCGAGCGGCGATCTGGCTCGCGTGACCACCCATCGCGCCGGTGCCGGCGCCGATTTCTGCCAACTCAGCGGCAATGATGATCTGTGGTTGCCGCATGCGGTGATGGGCGGCGTTGGTTGTATCTCAGTCACCGCAAATGTTGCGCCGCGCCTGTGCGCCGATTTCGGCGCAGCCTGCGCTGTGGGCGATTGGGCGCGGGCGCTGACACTGCACGATCGCCTGTTCGATCTGCACAAGGCGATGTTCTCCGACACTTCCCCTGGACCGGTTAAATATGCGCTGTCGCGCGTCCACGACTGGTTTTCGCCCGAAGTGCGCCTACCTATCATCCCGGCGAACGACGCATCGCGCGCCGCCGTCGATGCCGCGCTTTCCGCGGCCGGAGTAATTTAGGTTCCATAATGGCTCGTCCTCAGTCCGCCGCCGAATTCGACAAAAAGAAAGTCGTCGCCGAGAACCGGCGCGCGCGGTTCGACTTTGCCATCGAACAGGTGTTCGAGGCGGGGATCGCGCTGCAGGGGACCGAGGTGAAATCGCTTCGCTTTGGTGAAGGCACAATTGCCGAAAGCTATGCCGAGGTGAAGGGCAATGAGGTGTGGCTGATCAACAGCAACATCCCTGAGTTCAGCCACGGCAACCGCCACAATCACGAACCCAAGCGCCCGCGCAAGTTGCTGCTCAGTGGTCGCGAAATCAACAAGATGTATGCTGGCGTCGCGCGGCAGGGCATGACGCTCGTCCCGCTGTCAGTCTACTTCAATAGCCGTGGCCGCGCCAAAGTCGAACTCGCGCTCGCCAAGGGCAAGAAGGCGCACGACAAGCGGGATTCGATCAAGGAACGCGATTGGAAGCGTGACAAGCAGCGGTTGATGAAGGACCGCGGATGAGCGACGGCAAGCCTCGCGACAAGGCGGCGGTGATGAACTGGATCCGCCGCAATTCACCGACGCGTGAAGAGTTGCTCGCCAGCCGCTTTATCAAACCTTTCGCGCACCGCGTAGCGCACAGCCATTTGTGGCGCTTTACTCGGACGTCGGTTCCGCGCGGCACTGCGCTGGGGCTTTTTGTCGGTATCTTTTTCCTGATTCCCGGCGTCCAGATATTGGGCGTCGCACTGCTTGCGCTTCCCGTGCGTGCGAATATTCCGATCGGCGCAGCGATGACCTTCCTGTCCAATCCGGTGACGACGCCGTTCATCATCCTCGCCTCGGTTTGGCTTGGCGACTGGCTGTTCGGACTGCACGCCAATAGCGCTACCTTCTCGGCGATGATCGAGCACGGCGCCTCGGCGGGGGAATGGGCGCGCTGGGTTTTTTCAGATGCGGCGCCGGCAATGCTCGCCGGGCTGTTCGTAATCTCGCTCGTGTCAGCAATCGTGGGCTATGTGCTTGCATCGATCTTTTGGGACAATTGGATCCGGCTCCGCTGGCGTCGCAAATTACAGCGCGCACGCGACCAACGACTTGAGGCATCGACCAGCGACACGGCGGCCGGTTGAACGGCCAAGCGGCAACCTTATAGCGGACACATCGCAAACCCGCGCCGCGCTTTCGCGACGCATTTTGCTCCACATCAAAATTGGGGAACCTCATGACCCGTTCGAATCTGTCTTCGCGCCTTTTGGCGACCGCCGCGCTTAGCTCGCTTATCCTTGCCGCCGTGCCGGCGGCCGCAAAGGACAAGGCTTCCCCGCCGCCTGTTTCAGAGGCTGCGGCCAAGCCCGAAATTGGTGACTTCGGTTTCGATCTCACCGGTATGGATAAAAGCGTCCAGCCTGGCGACGACTTTTACGGTTATGCAAATGGTGCCTGGGCAAAGAACACGCAGATCCCGGCTGACAAGTCGAATTATGGCATGTTTACCGTGCTTAACGATCTTTCGCAGACGCGCACGCGCGAAATTCTTGACGTCGCGAAAGGTGATCCGAACAGCATGATCGGCCGCGCCTACGCTTCCTATCTCGATTCAGCGGCGGTCGAAACCAAGGGGCTCGCCCCGATCCAGCCGTGGCTGAACAAGATTCGTGCCGTCGAGAAGCCGGGCCTTGCGGCGTTGCTCGCCGAAGCCGACCGCAGCGGTGTCGGGCATTTCTTTGGCGGCTATGTCGGACAGGACGACAAGAATCCCGACGTTTATACCTACATCATTTTCCAGGGCGGTATCGGCATGCCCGACCGCGACTTCTACCTGAAGGAAAACGAGCGGAACACTGCGTTGCAGGCGGCCTACCTCAAGCATCTCGAAAATGTTCTGACGCTCGCCGGCGAAGCCAATGCACCAGCGCGCGCCAAGGCAATCTATGATTTCGAAAAGCAGGTCGCGACGGTCCACTGGGACAAGAACGATAGCAGCGACGCGACCAAAGCCTATAACAAGATGACGATTGCCGAGCTCACCAAGGCTGCACCAGGCTTCGACTGGCCGACCTTCATCCGCGGCTTGGGTGTCAAGGAAGATACGCTTATCGTGTCACAGCCGAGCGCGTTCACGGGCGAAGCCAAGCTGCTCGCTGACGCGCCGATTGCGGTGATCCGCGATGCACTGATCGTGCACAGTCTCGACAGCTTCGCGAACGTCTTGCCCGATGCCGTCGCGCAGGAAGCTTTCTCCTTCCACAGCACGGCCTTGTCGGGCACGCCGCAGATGGAAGAGCGCTGGAAGCGCAGCGTCGACTTCACGACGGGTAATCTCGGCGACGCGGTCGGCAAGGACTATGTCGCGAAATATTTTCCCCCCGAAACCAAGGAGGCGATGGACCAACTGGTCAAGAACGTCCTCGGTGCGATGGGGCGCCGTATCGACGGCCTGACTTGGATGCAGCCGGCCACGAAGGCCAAGGCGCAGAAGAAGCTCGCGAATTTCACTACCAAAATCGGCTATCCCGATCAGTGGAAGGATTACAGCAAGCTGGAAATCCGGGCCGACGATCTGTTCGGCAACGCGCTTCGTTCGAACCAGTTCGCGCACGACGACAATATCGGTCAGCTTGGCGGCCCAATCCGTCGGTGGGAATGGTTCATGACGCCGATGACGATCAACGCCTATGCCAATTTTGGTATGAACGAGATCGTATTCCCCGCGGCGATCCTGCAGCCGCCATTCTTTGACCCGCATGCTGATGCCGCGGTCAACTACGGCGGGATCGGCGCGGTGATCGGCCATGAAGTCAGCCATCACTTCGACGATCAGGGCGCGAAATATGACGAGACGGGCAAGCTTGCCGATTGGTGGACTCCGGCCGACGTCGCGGCGTTCGAGGCCGCAGGCAAGGCGCTGATCGCGCAGTATGACGCCTATGAAGTTCTTCCCGGCGAAAAGCTCGACGGCACCTTCACGCTCGGCGAAAATATCGGCGACCTTGCAGGTCTGACGATCGCTTATGACGCCTACAAGAAGTCGCTCGGCGGCAAGGAGGCGCCGGTGATCGACGGTCTGACCGGCGATCAGCGCTTCTTCCTCGGCTGGGCGCAAGTATGGCGGCGCAATTATCGCGAACAGAATTTGTCGCAGCGCATCACCACCGATCCGCATTCCCCCTCGATCCAGCGGACTTGGGTCTCGCGCAATCTTGACCCTTGGTATAAGGCCTATCAAATCAAGGAAGGTCAGAAGCTCTATCTGGCCCCCAAGGACCGTGTTCGCATCTGGTGATGCACCAATAAGAAAGTCTGTCATTGACCGCGCAAAGCCTGCCCTCCGCTGATGGTGATTTCATCAGGGGGGCGGGTTCCGCCGGTCCGAGCCTGGTTCCCGCGGGCCTGTCGCGCGTCGATATGGCGATCCTTGGCGGGATCGCGCTGTTATCGGCCGCACTGCTGTTCTGGGCGACCAGCGATGTTGTTCTGGCGGCCGGCTTTCTTGCCGGGCTTGCAATCGCGGTAGGCGGCGTGCTGCTTGCGCGGCGGCTATTTCCTGCCGTCGTTAGCGGAGACGCGGTGCTGCCCGACTGGACGATGCTGCGTCAGGCGGTCAATCACGACGATATCGCGATCGCAGTTACCGATCGCGCGGGCCGCATGGTGTGCGCCAATGATCTGTTCGGCACTTGGTTCAATGGTTTTGTGACCCCGCCGGGCCTGCCGCTCGAAGGGCGCGGCGCAGATATACTGAAAAATGCGGGCCGCGTTGCGTGGCGTGACGGCGAGGGGCATGCCGACGATATCGCGATTGGACCATTGCAGTTACGCGCGCAGGTCACGCGCACTGGGCAGGCCGAAGATTATCTCGTCTGGCGATTTTCGGCGGTTGAGCGGCTCGACCTCGCGGCCGAGATTGTCCGCCATCTTGACGGTCCGGCAGGCCGGACGCTGGGGCATGCGGGCGTGATGACGGCGCTGGTCAGCGCCGAGGGGCGGCTGCGCGTAGCCAACCAGGCATTTCTGCTACGCGCACTCGGTGAGGATGACGCGCGTCATTATGCGGGCCGCGACGTGGCCCCCATGATCCGGCTTGACGATGGCGGTGCCCTTTACTTCGCGCGCGA
Source organism: Sphingopyxis sp. (assembly GCA_030655355.1). Taxonomy (GTDB): domain Bacteria; phylum Pseudomonadota; class Alphaproteobacteria; order Sphingomonadales; family Sphingomonadaceae; genus Sphingopyxis. The sequence continues at coordinate 2,226 of JAURVS010000315.1, read as the reverse complement.
AGGTGATCGCGCGACGCCGGTGCGGATGCTCCAGATCCCGCTCGCGCCCGCTGACAATAATACCCCGGTGCTGCTCGCGATGCTCGACGAGGAAATGGGACCCGCGGACCGCGGGACTGCGCAGACTTATGTCGAGACATTGCTGTCACTGCTTCCCTTTGGTCTTGCCATGGTCGATCGCGACGGGCGCTTCCTTTATATGAACCGCGCGTTTGTGCGCGCGGCCAGCGTTCCCGAAGGCAAGATGCCGCGCTATCCCGGCGACATCGTCGTCGGCGAGGACAAGGGAGCACTCGCCGACATGATCCGCCGCCACAGCAGCGGGCAACAGGTTGGCGGTGACCTCTCGATTCGCCTCGCCGGGCAAAGCGGTGAGCCCGTCTCGATGCGCGTCGTAGGGGTGCGCGGGCTGGGTGAAGCGGCGGTGCTGCTCAGCCTCAAGGATTCAAGCGAGGAGTCGCGTCTCAAGCGCCAGGTCGCGCAGGCTTCGAAGATGCAGGCGGTAGGTCAGCTAGCTGGCGGCGTCGCGCATGATTTCAACAATATCCTGACCGCGGTGCTCGGCGCGTGTGACCTGATGCTGATGCGCCACACGCCGGGCGACAGCGACTATGACGATATCCAGCAGATTCGCAGCAACGCCAATCGCGCTGCCAGTTTGACCCGGCAATTGCTCGCCTTTTCGCGCCAGCAGACTTTGCGGCCGCAGATCTTACAGCTTCCTGACGTGATTTCGGAAGTGTCGCATCTGTTGAAGCGGCTCATCGGTGAAACGGTGCAACTGTCGGTGCATCATGGCCGAGGGCTGGGCGCCGTGCGCGCCGACCCCGGTCAGCTTGAGCAGGTGATCATCAACCTCGCGGTCAATGCTCGTGATGCGATGCCCGGCGGCGGGACGCTGACGATGGAGACCTATCCTGTCTCGGCGGCCGAGGTGCGGCAGATGGGCAATGAATTCATGACACCCGCCGATTATTGCGCGCTGAAAGTCAGCGACACCGGGACCGGCATCCCCGCCGACGTGCTGCCGAAGATCTTTGAGCCTTTCTTCACGACCAAGGACGTTGGCAAGGGCACCGGGCTTGGCCTGTCGACCGTGTATGGGATCATCAAACAGTCGGCAGGTTTCATCTTTGCCGACAGCAAGCCGGGGCAGGGGACGAGCTTTTCGATCTATCTGCCTGTGCACCGCGCTGATGGCGAGATGCCGGTCGTCGTGCCGCCGCCGGCCAAGCCGAAAAAGAGCCAGTGGGGCACGGGAACGATCCTGCTCGTCGAGGATGAGGATATGGTGCGGGCGGTTGCGGAGCGCGCACTGACGCGTGCGGGTTATACCGTCGTTACCGCCTCGCAGGGCGAAGAGGGACTTGAACGTTTTGCACAGATGGAGAAGGTCGATTTGATTATCAGCGACGTCGTCATGCCAACTATGGACGGACCGGCAATGGTGCGCGCGATGCGCGCCAAGCGGCCGAACCTGCCTGTTCTGTTCATGTCGGGCTATGCCGAGGAGCAACTGCGTCAGTCGATCGATATCGACGATGTCTCCTTCCTCCCCAAGCCCTTCTCGGTGGCGCAATTGGCCGAAGCCACTTCAGCAGCGCTCGATGACGCCGCGCACCGGGTGCCGAATGACTGACAGTCACCGCATCCTGATCGTCGAGGACGATGTGCTCATCGGCATGATGCTGGTCGATATGTTCGACGCGCTCGATCTTCCCGAGCCCGCACAAGCGACAAGCAACGAAGAGGCCCTCGCGCTCATTGCGGCCGAGCCGCTGGCCGGGGCGCTTGTCGATATCAATCTTGGTGATGAGAAAGGTTGGCCTGTCGCCGACGCGCTGGCGGAACGCGGCATTCCCTTTGCTTTCACATCGGGCGGAGGCGACGTTTTGCCGCCTGCTCATGCACACCGCAAGCTGATCACGAAACCGTTCCGGATCAGTGACATTGAGACGGCACTGGACGAATTTGGGGCCTGAAGTCCCGTTGTTCCAGCTGTCGAGAGTATCAACGAAAATATTCTGTTCCACTCTTGTTCCATGAGAACAAATGCCGTACACAGGTTCGGCGTTGCGATGGTTCGACCGTCGCTCTAGAGCAGGAAAGGTACGGTCATGGCCGGACAATTGTCACTCGTCGAATCGGGGAAATCAGTGAACAGCACGGATAGGCAGAAGGCGCTCGACGCCGCGCTCGCGCAGATCGATCGCGCCTTTGGCAAAG
>JAURVS010000308.1 GCA_030655355.1 Sphingopyxis sp. | reverse complement strand
CGAAACGACGACCAGCGACTACGACAAGGAAAAGCTGCAGGAACGTCTGGCGAAGCTCGCTGGCGGCGTTGCAGTCATCAAGGTCGGCGGCGCTTCGGAAGTCGAAGTGAAGGAACGCAAGGATCGCGTCGATGACGCGCTTCACGCAACCCGCGCTGCGGTCGAAGAAGGCATCGTCCCCGGCGGCGGTACCGCACTTCTGTATGCGACGAAGGCTCTCGACGGTATGTCGGGCATCAACGAAGACCAGACCCGTGGCATCGACATCATCCGTCGCGCGCTGCAGGCTCCGGTTCGCCAGATCGCTGAAAATGCGGGCTTCGACGGCGGTGTCGTCGCAGGCAAGCTGTTCGACCAGAGCGACAGCAACTTCGGCTTCAACGCTTCGACCGACGTCTACGAAGACCTCGTCAAGGCCGGCGTCATCGACCCGACCAAGGTCGTTCGCACCGCGCTTCAGGATGCTGCCTCGGTTGCTGGTCTGCTGATCACCACCGAAGCCGGCATCGCCGAATCGCCCGACGACAAGCCCGCGATGCCCATGGGCGGCGGCGGCATGGGCGGCATGGGCGGCATGGACTTCTAAGTCCTTACCGTTCGGCACTCAGTCGACAGAAATCGGGCCGGAGGAGAAATCCTCCGGCCCTTTTCTTTGACCGGTTCAATGTCTCGTCAGCCCGGATCAGGCCGGGTGATGTTCGCCGGGGTACGAAAATGGGTCGCATGTCGAAACTCGAGGCTCGAAATGGCGAGCCCGGACATTGCCAGTTCACTTTCCCCGGCATAGCTAAGCCTTGATGATGTTCGTCCTCGCCCTCGCGCTGCTCGCCGATCCTGCCGTCGCTACGGCTCCGCCCCCCCCGCCGGTCGAGCGCTGCGGCTACCGGATCGTGCAAAGCTATCCGCATGACACATCCTCTTTCACGCAGGGCCTCTTCTGGCATGAAGGACATCTGTACGAAGCCACAGGCCAATATGGCGAGTCACGCGTGGCGCGGCTCGACCTCAAGACGGGCAAGGCGCTCGCCCAGACAACATTGCCCGCCGACCAGTTTGGCGAAGGGATCACCCGGTGGGGCGATCAGATCATCGGTGTGACCTGGCAGGGTGGTATCGGCAACCGCTGGTCGATCAAGGACCTGAAGCGCGTCGGCACATTCAAATATGAAGGCGAGGGCTGGGGCCTGACGATGGTCGGCGACAGTCTGGTGCTGAGCGACGGCACGACGGCGCTCCGCTTTTTCGACCCGGCGACGATGAAAGAGCAGAAGCGCGTGACCGTACGCTTCGGCGGCCGCCCGATCGCGATGCTGAACGAACTCGAGACGATCGACGGTCAGATCTGGGCGAATGTGTGGATGACCGACTTCATCGTCCGCATCGATCCTGCGAGCGGCGATGTCGTCTCGGTCATAGACCTGTCGACTCTCAAGGTCGACGCCGGCACCAGCGGGAACGACAGCGTGCTTAACGGCATCGCGTGGGACGCTGGGAAAAAGCGGCTGTTCGTCACCGGCAAAAACTGGCCAAAGCTCTACGAGATCGCACTCGCCGATTGCCGCTAGGCGCCCGACAGCGCCGCCTCCATTCGCGCCGCGGCGGCATCATAGACATGTTCTTTCAAGCCCGCGGTGATCGCCTTGGGCGAGCGATCGGGATGGCCGCCGGGGAAAGGCGGGGCAGGGTCATATTCGATCGCGAGCTGGATCGCCTGCGCGACCGCTTCGCCGCGCAGCCGGGCGATCAGCGTCAGCGCAAAATCGAGTCCCGAGGTAACTCCGCCGCTGGTCACGACATTGCCATCCTCGACGATGCGGCTTCCGACGAACTCGGCGCCGACGAGCGGCAGTAAATGCGTGTAGCCCCAGTGCGTTGTAGCGCGCTTGCCGCTAAGCAGTCCGGCGCGGCCGAGCAGAAATGCGCCGGTGCAGACGCTGGTTATCCACTGGGCGGCCGCGGCCTGACGCGTGATGAAATCGATCGTCGCAACATCGCCGAGCGCGTCGGCAACGCCGTGGCCGCCGGGAATGCAAAGGATATCGGCCTGCGGACAGGTCGCGAAATCATGCGTCGGCACGATCGAGAAGCCGCTGTCGGTCGCGATCGGATCGAGTGTGGCGGCGGCACCCGCGATGACGGCGCCGGGCATCCGTGACAACGCCTGTGCCGGGGCGGTGAAATCGAGTTGGGTGATGCCTGGAAAGATCAGGAAGACGATGGTTGTGGAGGGCGTATCGGTCATACGGATGTCCTTTGCGATGGCAGTGGATCACCCAGGCGCGCGGCTCATTTCGGCTTGCCGGCCCGCCCCGCTTCCCGATGGGGTCCCATCTTCAGCGCCAGTTACGAGGCCACGCCAACTTAGCCCCGACGATGAGCGAGGGGAAGGCGCTATTTGTCGGCTTTTGCGGTGCTCGCCGGTTTCGCGGCAGGTACGCTGTCGCGGCTTTCGAGCATCTCGGCCGCATCGTCGAGCGCCTTCGCCTCGCTGACGGTCACCCCGCCGGGGCCGGGCTCGTTGTCAGTGCGGCTGCACCCCGCGGTGAGGATAGTCAAGGCGAGCAGCGCGCTCGTCCCGCGAGAATTGGCCATATATGCGCTCCCACGAAAAAGGGCTCCATCCGACGTGGATGGAGCCCCCTTAACAGCCCGAAGGCGTACCGACGACTTACTTCTTGTCGTTGGCTTCGGCCTTCTTGGTTTCTTCCGCGATCTTGTCGCCAGCCTTGTCGGCAGCTTCGCCGGCAGCGTTGACGGTGCCTTCGACGGTGTTGCCGGCGTCCTTGGCAGCAGCAGCGGTCGCGTCGGCAGCTTCGCCAGCGGCAGCAGCGGTTGCGTCCGCAGCGCCAGCAGCGGCATCGGCGGCAGCGTCGCCAGCGGCAGCGGCGTCATCAGCGGCCGAAGTCGCGGTTTCCGACGCAGCGTCCTGGGTCTTTTCCGAGCAGGCGGTGAGGCTGAAGGCCGCGGCGGCCATCGAAGCGATAATGATCTTGCGCATGGGTATTCCTTTCGAAAACAATGACCGGGCGGCCGGCCATGGGACCTGAGAGTTAACGATGGATCAGGGGCTTGGCAACTGGGCCGATTGATACCTGTCCCAAAAGGAAAAGGAGCCACCGGCGTACCGGCGACCCCTTCCTGTTCCTTCGGCCCGAAGGCCAAAAAGATGCTTACTTCTTGGCTTCTTCCAGCGCGCCCTTGGCAGCGTCGGCAGCTTCCTTGGCAGCGCCAGCAGCTTCGGTCGCCTTGTCGGCAGCCTTGGCAGCGTCGCCAGCTGCAGCAGCATCGCCAGCGGCGTCAGCGGCGGCACCGGCTTCGCCAGCAGCAGCGGCGGTCGCGTCAGCAGCGCCCGTGGCAGCTTCCATTGCGCCGTCAGCAGCGCCTTCGACGGTTGCTGCTGCGTCTTCGGTGGTTGCTGCTGCGTCGTCCTTGGCCTTGTCGGCGCAGGCAGCGAGGCCCAGCGAAGCGGCGAGGACGAGCGACAGAGTGATCGATTTCTTCATTATGGGTATACCCCTCTCGGTTTGAACTTGATCGATCGGCGCAGGAACAGATCGATCCCGAAATTTGCCAATCGCCGGAGAATTACTCCCTCGCCAAATGCGGTGCAACGCCCTTTTTGTGGGAGATTGCGTCTTTCGTCGCAATTCCGTGACACACCTATGCACTGTGGCTGAAATCATGGCTCAGCGCTTGGTTGACCGGATATAAAGAAAGCTTTATATGT
>JAURVS010000307.1 GCA_030655355.1 Sphingopyxis sp. | reverse complement strand
CCATATATGCGTCCCCTGTTGAGAGGCGAGAAGCTGGCGCCAACGCCGCCAAAAGCGGCCGGAAGCTGTGTGTCATTGCCGATCGTGACTTCGTTCAGGAGGTTGCGGGCATAGGCCGAGATGCGCCAGCCATTGTCCGCGGTCGCAAGCGTGACGCTGGCGTCGAGCATGTCGGCGGCCTGCATAAAGCCGCGGTTGTTGTCGGTGAAGGCGGCGCGGTCGCGGTGGTTGTAATTCACGCGCACCGTCATGGTCCCGACTTTGCCGAGCGACTGATCGTAAGTCAGCCCGGCACCATAGGTCCAGGGCGAGAGGCGCGGCAGCTTGAGCGCGGCGTCGATGTCGTTGATCGCGCCATCGCCCGACAGGTCGAACTCGATGTTGCGATACTTGCCGTGCACATAGCCAAGCTGGCCGGTGAAGGCGAGGTTTGGCAGGATGAAGAAGAGCGCTTCGGCCTCGACCCCCTTGATGGTGGCATCGGCGGTGTTGCGGATCACTTGGCTGACGCCGAGCGGACCGGGCAGGTTGATCTCGCGCTGCAGATCCTTGAGGCGATTGTAGAAGGTCGCGAGGTTGATCCGGTTGCGGCCTAACTGTTTCTTGACGCCCAGTTCGAAACTGTCCTGCGTTTCCTGATCGAACGGTCCCGGCGGCACGCCGCCGTCGGTGTTACGCATATTATAGCCGCCGCTGCGGAATCCGCGCGTGAAGAGGCCATAGAGCTGGGTGTCGTCATCGGGTTTCCACTGGAGCCCGACCTTGGGTGTGAACCCTGTCCAACTCTCTGAATCGATGAACGTGGTTGCGCAGAGGAGCGTCGTCACATTGCATCCGCCCGGGCGCAGCTGCGCGATATGGACCGACTTGCGTTCCCAGCTGTAACGGCCGCCAAGATTGAGCGTCAGCGCATCGCTGAGATGCCAGTCGGCCGACGCGAAGATGCCCCAAGTCGATTGATCCTGGTCGCCGCCGCCCGATACGACCTGCAGCCCACCAAATAGCGTGCGCCTTTCGGCGTAGCGCAGATCCTGGGTGAAATAGAAAAGTCCGGTGGTGACGTCGACGGCGCCGAACCGGCCAGCGTAACGCAACTCGTCGCTGAGCTGGCTCTGGCGGATTGCGACATCGGCGTTGAACAGATTGCGCGGCGTCGCATCGATATCCGATGCGGCGTCCGAGGAGTAGCGGCGGTAACCGGCAATATTGGTGATCACGCCGTCGCCCAAGCCGACGTCGACGTTGGTCTCGACGCTCGCCTGATCCCATTTGTTGTCATAGAAGCCGCGAAAATCGATCGAGAAGTCGAAGCTGTCGCGGTCGAACAATGCGTGGTTCTGACCTGCGGGGCCGTCGCCCTTCGCCTCGCCATGTTCGTAGCGGATATCCATGCGGAAATTCTCGCCGCCCCGCAGCGACAGCGCGGGACGGATGATCAAATCCTTGCTCTTGCCAAAGCTGCGACCGTCGAACCGGTTGCGGAACCAGCCATTGTCGTCGCTGTAATAGACCGCGATCTTCGCTGCGAGGACATCTTCGATGATCGGTCCCGAAACGACGCCCGAGATGCTTTTCTTCAGGCCGGTTTCGATCGAAGCCTTGGCGCTCGCGCGAAAAGTGAAGCTCGGGTTCGAGGTGCGCAGAACGACCGCGCCGCCGGTGACGTTGCGGCCGAACAGCAGGCCTTGCGGTCCGCGCAGGACCTCAATGCCGGCAATATCGAAATTGTCAAAGACGACCCCGGCGTTGATGCCCAGATAGACGCCGTCGACGAATACGCCGACAGTCGGATCGATCGACGGAATCGAGCTGTTGATGCCGAGCCCGCGGATCGAGAAATTAGCGTAGCCCGCCGTGGTGCCGACATCCTCGAGCTGAACATTGGGGACGTCATAGCTCAGGCTCTGGAGGTTCTGGACGAATTTGGCATCAAGCTGCGCTTCGCCAAATGCGGTTACCGCGATCGCGACGTCCTGAACATTCTCACCATAGCCCTTTTTGGTCGCTGTTACGATGATGTCGCTCGCGAGCGCGCCCGTCGCACCGCCCTCGGAGGCTGCGTCGTCGTCGGTGATTTCCTGCGCGGACGCCCCCGTCGGCGCCATGGCTATCGCCGCGAACGCCAGCGCCAAGGCCGACGTCACGCAATAAGTCTTCTTCCGCCGTTGCGAATTCATCATCTATCCTCTCCCCTCCGCGTCATTGCGCGCGTGCCGGAACCTGTTGACGATACCGGTCGTTCAGATAGTTACTCATCAGTAGAAAAATAAGCAACATCGTTTTTGCAAAGTGCTCGACGATCTTCTTTGGTGACGTAGAGGCTTCGCAATGGTAGGGGCGGGCGTTGAGCAGAAGGATAGCGAAATGGCATCGATCAGCGCGGCGCGGTCGGCGAAATCTCCTTGGACGCGTGACCGCGCGGCGGAGCGCGAGGCGAAGCGCGAAGCGGTGCTTGAGGCCGCTGCTCAAGCCTTTGCCGAGGCGGGCTATTACCGCACGTCGCTCGACGACATCGCGGTGCGGCTGGGGATCAGCAAGCCTACGCTCTATTATTATGCCAAGAACAAGGAAGACCTGATCGCGGCCGTGGCGGCGCGCGCTGCAGAACAGCTCGAAGCCCCGATTTCCGCAGATCCGAATGCTCCCGCGATCGCAGAACTGCGCGGCTTTCTGAAGCGCTACGCCGAGATTGCCGCAACCGATTTCGGGCGCTGCTTTGTCTTGCTCAATGACTCCGATTTAAGCCCCGAAGGCGGCGCCGGTGTGCGCGAAGGCAAGGGGCGGATCGACCGTCGCATTCGAGAGTTGGTCGCGCGCGGGGTCGAGGATGGTTCAATCGGTCGCTGCGATCCAAAGCTGACGGCCTTCATGCTTGCCGGGGCAATCAACGGGATCAGCAGCTGGTATAAGGAGGGTGGCGCGTTGGACGTATCCACCGTTTCGGAGATTTTCGTGAACCAGATGATGGCGGGGCTTCTGCCGCGATAGTATCAATTAATGTTTGCTACTCACCAGTAACATTGATACCCAATATTCTGAGAAAAGCGGAACGCCGCCCGATTCGGGTTGGAAGCTCCGGCGTCGAGGAGTGGAATGGTGCATCTCACCGGATATGTCGAAGCCGTCAGAAATGCGGTTGCCAAGCAGGGCGGAACGCCGGCGAGCATATTCGAGGGGCGCGTCCGCACTTGGGGCGAGGTCCTTGATCGCGCCGCGCGTATCGCCGGTGGGCTGCGCTCGATGGGGATCGAAAACGGCGACCGGGTCGCCGTGTTGTCGGCGAACAGCGATGATTATCTATCCCTTTATCTGGCGATCCCTTGGGCGGGCGCCGTGCTTGCGCCACTCAACAACCGGTGGACGCCTGTCGAGAACGCGTTCGCGATCGACGATTGCGAGCCGCGCGTGCTGTTCGTCAGCGATGATCTCGCCAAGGCTAATGCCGCCGTGCTGGCGGAGCGCGCCGATAGGCTGACACTCGTCATGCTGGGCGATTCCGACGCGGACACGGCGACGGGTGCAGTCTCTTTCCAGGATCTGCTGACGCACGCTCCCGTCGATGACGCCGGGCGTTGTGGCGATGATCTGCTGGCGATCTTTTATACGGGTGGAACGACCGGGCGTTCGAAGGGCGTAATGCTCAGCCATGCGGGCTTTGTCGGCAATTGTCAGACGATGCGCGATGTCGGGCTTTTCCCGGCGGGCTGCCGCGCGCTGGTTGTGGCGCCGCTCTTTCATCTCGCTGCCGCTGCTGCGATGACGATGGCGATGCTGGCCGGCGGAACGGCTGTGATCGCGCGCGCTTTCGACCCGGTCGGCACGCTCGACCTGATTGCACACGAAGAGGTCACCGACGCGCTGCTGGTGCCGACGATGATTCAGATGCTGCTCGATGCGGCGGGGTTCGACGCGGTCAAGCTGTCGAGCGTCCGCACGGTCATGTATGGCGCTTCGCCGATGCCCGAGGCGACGCTCGATCGGATCATGACAGCGGCGCCGCATCTCGAATATTACCAGGCCTATGGCATGACCGAGGTGTCGTGCACCGCCACGCTGCTTCCCCCCGAATATCATCGCGGCGTCCATCGGGAGGCTGGGCGCCATCGCGGCGCCGGAATACCGATCGCGATCACGGAGTTGATGATTGCCGACGATGCCGGACAGCCGGTCGCGGCGGGCGAAATAGGCGAGATATTGGTCCGCGGGCCCTGCGTGATGCTCGGCTATTGGAATCAGCCCGAGCTGACGGCCGAGACGCTCCGCGGCGGATGGATGCACACCGGCGACGGCGGCCGCATCGACGACCATGGCGTGCTTTATGTCGCCGACCGGTTGAAGGACATGATCGTGTCGGGCGGCGAGAATATCTATTCGGCCGAGGTCGAAAGCGCATTGTCGCAGCACGCCGACGTCGCGCAGGTCGCGGTGATTGCGGTGCCCGACGATCGCTGGGGCGAGCGTGTCCATGCGGTCGTCGTGGCGCAGCCCGGTGCAACGGTGAGTGAGGACGCGCTGGTTGCGCACTGCCGCGACTTGATCGCCGGATATAAATGCCCGCGATCGATCGAATTTCGCAGTGCGTTGCCGATGTCGGCGGCAGGCAAAATCGTGAAAGCCGAGCTGCGCGCCAAATATTGGGAAGGACGAAGCCGGAATGTCGCCTGAGCGATCACCCTGGATCGATGACGAACTTGCGATGCTGCAGGATCATGTCGCGCTGTTTCTAACGCGCGAGTTTGCGCCGCATGTCGCACGCTGGGAGCACGAAAAACAGGTCGATCGCAGCGCGTGGCGGAAGGCCGGCGCGGCGGGCATCCTTTGCGCAAGCATCCCTGAAGCCTATGGCGGCGGCGGCGGAACGCGCGCCCACGAGGCGGTCATCCACCAGGAATTGAGCCGCGCGGGCATGGGCAGCGGATTCGGCGTCTGCAATTCGATCAGCTCGGCGATCGTCGGCCATTATATTCTGGCTTACGGGACCGAAGAACAGAAGCTGCGCTGGCTTCCCGACATGGCGAAAGGATTGCGGATCGGCGCGATCGCGATGACCGAGCCGGGTGCGGGATCGGACCTGCAGAATATCCGCGCGCGCGCGCGCCGCGTCGACGACGGTTGGCGGCTGAGCGGGCAGAAGGTCTTCATCTCCAATGGCCAGTCGGCGGACCTGATCGTCGTTGTCGCGCGCACCGGCGATGAACCCGGAGCAAAGGGAATTTCGCTCCTCGTCGTCGACACAGCGGACGCCGAAGGATTTCGTCGCGGCCGCAACCTCGAGAAACTTGGCATGCACGCGCAAGACACATCCGAGCTGTTTTTCGACGATGTGTTCGTGCCCGAAGCCAATCTGCTGGGGGTCGAAGGCGCGGGCTTTGGTCAGCTTATGCATCAGTTGGCGTGGGAACGGATGATCATCGCGCTCGATGCGGTGGTCAATATGGAGCGAGCGGTCGCGCTGACCACCGACTATGTCCGCGAGCGCAACGCGTTCGGCAAGGCGCTGTTCGATTTCCAGAATACGCAATTCGTGCTTGCCGAGGCGGCAACACAGGCGACCGTCGCGCGCATCTTTGTCGACGAACTGATGGTGCGTCTGCTGGCAGGCGATCTCGACGCAGCGACCGCGGCGAAAGCAAAATATTGGACGACCGACAGCCAGTGCAAAGTCATCGATGCGTGCCAACAGCTGTTCGGCGGCTATGGCTATATGACCGAATATCCGATCGCGCGGCTGTTTGCCGACGCGCGCGCCAGCCGCGTTTACGGCGGCGCCAATGAAATCATGAAACTGATCATCGCGCGCACGCTGTGACGCGCCAGCGAAGGAAAGCTTAAATGACCAATGTAAGAGTTGCCGGGGTCGGAATGATCCCGTTCACCAAGCCGGGCCAGAGCGAGGATTGGGATGTGATGGCCGAAAAGGCGATCCGGCTCGCGCTCGCCGACGCGGGGATCGACTATGGCCTGATCCAGCAGGCCTATGCGGGCTATGTCTATGGCGATTCCACCGCAGGACAGTCGGCGCTCTATCGCGTCGGGATCACCGGTATCCCGATCGTCAACGTCAACAACAATTGCTCGACCGGATCGACGGCGCTCTATCTGGCACGCCAGATGGTCGAAATGGGCGCAGCCGACTGCGTTCTCGCGGTCGGTTTCGAACAGATGGTGCCGGGTGCGCTCGGCATGATGTTCAACGATCGCAAGCGCACGCTCGACATGGCACTCAACCGGCAGGTCGAGATTCAGGGGTTCGATGAGCAGGCGCCGTTCGCGGCGCAGCAGTTCGGTGGCGGCGGGCTCGATCATCAGGCGCGTTATGGTACCAGCGACGAGGCGTTTGCGATGATCTCGGTGAAAGCGCGCAAACATGCCGCCAACAATCCGCTCGCGCTGTTCCGCGATCCGCTGACGGTCGAGGAAGTGCTCGCGTCGAAGCATCTTTACGGCCCGATCACGCGCTTTCAGGCGTGCCCGCCGACGTGCGGCGCCGCAGCCGCGGTCCTCGTCTCGCCTGCCTTCGCGGCGAAGCACAACCTCGATGCCGGAGTCGAGATCGTCGCGCAGGCAATGACGACCGACTTCGCCAGCAGCTTCGACGGGGCGTCGATGATGCAGGTCATCGGTTACGACATGAGCAAGGACGCGGCGCGACAGGTCTATGAAACCGCAGGCATCGGTCCGAGCGATGTCGATGTCGTCGAGTTGCACGATTGCTTTACCCCGAACGAGCTGATCACTTACGAGGCGCTGGGGCTTTGCGAGGAAGGCGGCGCCGAGCGCTATATCCGCGACGGCGGCAATACGTATGGCGGCACGCATGTCACCAATCCGTCGGGCGGCCTCCTGTCGAAGGGCCATCCGCTGGGCGCGACTGGCCTCGCCCAATGCTATGAACTGACGCATCAGCTTCGCGGCACCGCCGACAAAAGGCAGGTCGAAGGCGCGCGCCACGCACTTCAGCACAACCTCGGGCTCGGCGGCGCATGCGTCGTGACGCTCTATGGCAAGGTGGCCTGAGCATGGCGATCGATCGCGACAAGCATGTCGGGGTGGTTTCCGAACCGCGCATCGTCGACGTCGAAAAGGGGTTCCTGAAATTCTTCGCCAAAGCGACGGGTGAAACAGATCCGGTCTATTTCGACGAAGACGCCGCGAAGACGGCTGGGCACCCGGCGATCCCAGCGCCGCCCACCTATCTTTTCTCGCTGGCGCTGTCCGCGCCCGCAAAGCGTGGTCATATCTTCGACAAGGAACAGGGGCTGGGCGTCGACATGGCGCGCGTGCTGCATGGCGAGCAAAGTTTCACCTATCATCGCCCGATCTACGCTGGCGACACGCTGACGCTCACCACGACGACCAGCGACATCTATACGAAGAAGGGCGGCGCGCTCGAATTTGTTGTGCAGGACACGCACGCGGTCAATGCCGCTGGCGAGCCCTGTGCCGAAATGCGCACCGTGACGGTGGTCCGCAATGGTTGAGGGCCAGCAGCTTCCCGAACTGGTTCGGGGTCCGATCAGCCGTGCGACGCTGGCGTTGTTCGCCGGCGCCAGCCACGACCATGTCCTGCTCCATATCGACAGCGACTATGTCAAAGCCGCGGGCATCAATGATGTGTTCGCACATGGCATGTTGTCGATGGCCTATCTGGCGCAGGCGCTGCGCAGCTGGGCGCCGCAGGACAGGATCCGCCACTGGAACACGCGCTTCACTGCGATCACCCCGCTCCATGCCACGGTTCACTGCCGCGGCGAGGTCGCTGAAATCTTCGAAGAGAATGGCGAGCGGCTCGCGCGCCTGAAGATCGGCGCGTGGACCGACGGCGGGGTGCAAACTCTTGATGGCGAAGCCGTCATCGCTCTCTCAGACTAGGAAAAGACCCATGAAAAAACTGGAAGGCAAGACCGCGATCATTTCGGGATCGGGGCGCGGGATCGGCCGTGCGCTTGCGCTGAAACTGGCGGCGGACGGCGCGAACATCGTCGTCAACGATCTCGACGAGGCGCCCGCTGCCGAAGTCGTCGCCGCGATCAAGGCAGCAGGCGGCGCTGCGGTGGCGTGCACCGGCAATGTGACTGCCGAGGATTTCGGCGACCGTTTCGTGCAGACTGCGCTCGACAGCTTCGGCGGGCTCGACATCATCGTCAACAATGCGGGCTACACACGCGATGCGGTGATCCAGAAGCAGACCGACGAACAATTCCAGGCGATGCTCGATGTCCATGTCGTAGCGCCGTTCCGCATCCTGCGCGCGGCGTCCGAGCATTTCCGCGTCACCGCGAAGCAGGAAGCCGCCGAGGGGCGTGAGGTGATCCGCAAGGTTGTCAACATCTCGTCGATGGCGGGCACCCATGGCAACGCCGGGCAGGTCAATTATTCGTCGGCGAAGTCGGCGCTGGTCGGCATGACCAAGACGATGTCGAAGGAATGGGGCCGCTACAAGGTGTGCGTCAATTGCGTTGCTTTCGGCTTTATCGAGACGCGGCTGACCAAACCCAATGACGATCCCGCGACGCTGATCGAGATTGAGGGCAAGGCGATCCAGGCCGGGGTTCCCGCCGCGATGCTCGGCGCGCTCAAGACAATCGTGCCGCTCGGCCGCGCCGGAACGCCCGACGAAGCCGCGGGCGGCGTCTATCTCTTCTGCATTCCCGAGAGCGATTACATCAGCGGGCAGGTGATGATTGTAGGCGGCGGCGTCAGCCTCTGACTGCTTGGGGCGCTGCACCGACGGCGCCCCCCCCCCAAAAAAAATACTCCAAGACGTTGAAAATACGCGCATACCGATGGGCGAAAACATTCCACGCGACCACTGTTGCAATCTTTATTCCGTTATAGTAGATAATGGAACAAATGTTTTGCAGCAGTCCGGACACGGACAGCGCGATCGGTTCAACGGCAACCAAATGTGGGGCCACCGGCGCGTCGCTGCAGTCTAGGGAGAGAGAGAATGAAGCCTGAAAACTTGCTCAAGAGCGTCAGCACCGCAGCGATCGTCGCGGCCGCCCTGATCTTGCCTGCCACTGCGTTCGCGCAGGAAGCGGAAGCTCCGGCAGACACGTCAGGCGTTTCGGACATCATCGTCACCGCGCAGCGTCTCGAGCAGTCGCTGCAGACGGTACCAGTCAGCGTTCAGCCGGTCACAGGCGCCGAGCTGGAGAACCGCAACGTCAATGATCTGGTCCAGCTGCAAAGAGCGGTCCCCAGCCTTGGCGTCGGGACCGACAACAGCTTCTCGCTCCGAGGTGTCGGCAGCCTGAATTTCAGCCCCAACGTCGATTCGAGCGTTGGCGTTGCGATCGACGATGTGTCGCTGGGCGTGCCTCTGTTCATGAATTATTTCGGCTTCGAAGATGTCGACCGGGTCGAAGTGTTGCTCGGCCCGCAGGGGTTGCTGTTCGGGCGCAACGCGTCGGCAGGCCTGCTCAACGTTGTTACCAAGCGTCCCGATTTCGCCGCTGTCTCAGGCCGGATCTATGGCGAAGTCGATTATCGCGACGGCACGCCGGGTGGCGGCTGGGGCCAGATCGTGCGCGGCACGATCAACATCCCGGTCTCGCCGACTGCGGCGTTCCGGCTCAACGGTTTCTATTCGGATCAGGATACGATCGCGAAAGTGGTTACGCGCACCCCCGCCGCCGATTTCAAAAATTATCAGCGCCGCTTTGGCGTCAAAGGCAAGTTTCTTGCCGAACCGAGCGACCAGCTGTCGATCTACCTTGTCGGCGATTATGCGCGGAACCGTGGGATCGGCGGCATCTACGACCGCACCTTGCGCTATCTGGCGCCGGGCAGCGTCACCGCGCTCGCGCTGGCCGCCGACGGCGTCACTGCCAGCCCGAAGAACCTGAGCTTCGGCTATAGTGCTCCCGGCGGC
>JAURVS010000306.1 GCA_030655355.1 Sphingopyxis sp. | reverse complement strand
CGCCGCCATAGCTGTCGCCGCCATAGGGTGCAGGTTCGAAGCTGTCGAAATTGCCGAAATCATCGCGCTTGCCGCGCCCCCGCTGGCCGCGGCGATCCTTGTTGAAACTCATTGTCTAATAGTCGCTTTCGGTTCGTCCATACCCCATTCGATCGGTGCCTTGCGTCGGACGGGGACGCAGTTCACCATGGGCACAGACTCGCCCCGTGCCTCTAACGGCGCAATATATAACCTAAATGAACATTATCTGCGAACGGAAAATGCAAGCTTGCGATCATTCGAAAGCACGCTTTGCCGCAGCCTCGCGGCGGGCAGTCCGCGCATCCGAAAACCAGTCATTGAGCGGCACGGCTGCTTGGCCTAAGGCGGGGGCTATGACTGTTTATTTCCATGAAGAAGATCTGCCTGAAGGCGTGTTGGGTTCGGGCGCGGTTGCGATCGATACCGAGACGATGGGGCTCAATCCGTTGCGCGACCGGCTGTGCCTCGTCCAGATCAGCGACGGCTCGGGCGACGAGCATCTCGTCCGCTTCAAACCCGGCAGCACCTATGACGCGCCGGTGTTGAAGGCAATATTGACTGATCCCAACCGTTTGAAATTGTTCCATTTTGCACGGTTTGATATCGCCGCGTTGCAGCAGGCGCTCGGCGTCGTGACGGCGCCGGTCTATTGCACCAAGATCGCATCGAAGCTGATCCGCACCTATACCGATCGCCACGGGCTGAAGGAATTGGTGCGCGAACTCTTGGGTCAGGAAGTGTCGAAACAGCAGCAGTCGAGCGACTGGGGCGCCGCCGAACTGAGCGATGCGCAGCGCGATTATGCAGCGAGCGATGTCCGCTTTCTGCACGCGATGAAAGCGATCCTCGACGTGCGGCTGGCGCGCGAGGGACGCACCGAACTGGCGCAGTCCTGTTTCGATTTCCTGCCGACGCGCGCCGCACTCGACCTCGCCGGATGGCCCGAGGTCGACATTTTCGCGCATATGTAATGCCAGCGATTCGCACGGGGCCTTGTTGAATGTCCGAACGCGCCGATCTTGACCGGACCATGCGCCGGATGTGGGCGACCAGCGGGTCGAGCCACGACCGCGTCGTGCGCATCTTGCGCTATGGCCTGCCGATGGTGATCGGCGTCGTCGCAGCGGTGCTCGTCTTCTCGCCCTTCACTCAGCGCGCCGAGATCAGCTTCCTGTTGTCGAAGGACAAGGTCGAGATGGCGCAGGAGCGAATGAAAGTGACGCGCGCCGAATATCGCGGTCAGGATGCGAAGGGCCAGCCCTTTGCTCTGCTCGCGGGAAGCGCGGTCCAGAAAAGCTCGGTCGAACCGATCGTGCGGATGACCGACCTGTCGGGGGCGATCAAGCTGAACGACGGGCCCGCGACGATCGTCGCGAAGGACGGCGCCTATAATATGGACACCGAAAAGGTCGCAGTGCCGGGGACGGTGCAGGTCAAGAGCGCCAACGGCTATCGCATCGACGCGAGCAATGTCGCAGTCGACCTCAAGACGCGCAGCCTTGCCGGGCAGGGCGGCGTCAATGGAAGTTTGAATATCGGCCAGTTTTCGGCCAACCAGCTGACCGCCGATCTCGACAAGCGCATTGTGCGGCTGCAGGGCAATGCGCGGCTGCGGATCAATCAGGGAGTGCTCAAATGAACCGCGTATCGCCGATGAAGAGCATGGCGCTTGCAGGCGTGGGCTTTGCGCTGACCAGCCTCGCGCTGCTGTCGGCCGGCACTGGCGGCGACGCCGCGCAGGCGCAGGCGCTCGCCAATCACAACAGCGGCGCGCCGGTCGATTTTGCGGCGGGAAGCATCGAAGTGCAGGACCGCGCTGACCGCGTAGTCCTCGAAGGCAATGTCCGCGTGACGCAGGCGGGTCTGACTGTCACCGCGCCGCGGATGACCGTCGCCTATACGCGCAGCGGCGGAACCGACGTCAACCGGCTCGACGCCACCGGCGGCGTGACGGTGGTGAAGGGCGACGAGACGGCGAAGGGCAATGTCGCCATCTATGACCTCGACCGGCGGCTGATCACGATGGTCGGCAATGTCGAGCTCCGCCAGCGCGGCAATAATCTGCGCGGCGGGCGGCTGGTGATCGACCTCAACACTGGCCGCGCAACGGTCGACGGACGCGGCGCGGCGCGCGGACCCGACGGCAATCCGATTCAGGGCGGCACGGGCGGCCGCGTCACCGGCACCTTCACCGTACCGGAAAGAAAGCAGTAACCAGCGTCTTTTACGCTTCTGCAACCACAGGCCTTCACCACGGGCATGGGACCAGATCATTGCGGCGCCGGGGGGCGAGCCGCGCTA
>JAURVS010000305.1 GCA_030655355.1 Sphingopyxis sp. | reverse complement strand
TCATATATTGACGTGCTTACTTGCGGGTCGCACTTTGGAGGCGATCGTTTTGCTGATAGACCGTCCATCGGTGCTGGTTGGCAGAGGAGTTGGCGTCATGGAATCGGACGAGGTAAGGATGGCGCGCCGCATGGTGCTCGCGGGCGCCGCCGGGATGATCGCGCTGGGCTGTGCGCCATGGGCAATCGCCAAGCTGCCGAAGAGCGGGGTGAAGGGCCTGATCGGCAATGCGTCCGACGGCGCGCTCGACAAATTGTCGCAGCCGGGCGCCTTTTATGCCGATACCGCAGTACGTATATTGCTACCGGGGGCGAACGGAAAGCTGGCCTCGAAGTTGTTCGGCATGGGCGACAAGCGTGGGCTCACCACCAACCTGACAAGAAGCCTGAACGATGCGGGCGGCAAGGCTGCGGGCGAGGCCAAGCCGGTGTTCCGCGCGGCGATCGATAATCTGCGCTGGAGCGATGCGCCCGCCCTCGTGACGAAAACTGACGGCGCCACGCGCTATCTCCAGACGAGCGCGGGGGGCGTCCTTTCGACCAAAGTGTCGCCGCTGATCGCTTCGGCGCTCGAGAGCGTCGGCGCCTATCGCCAGCTTGACCAATTGTCGAAAGGCAATCAGTTGATGGCATCCGCCGGCCTGACCCGCGACGGGCTGACCCGCTCGGTGACCGAGCAGGCGCTGAAAGGTATATTTCACTATATCGCGGGTGAAGAAGCGGCGTTGCGGCGCAACCCCGCGGGGTTGTTGAAGGGCGTGTTTTAGGCTGCGGCACAAATATGCTCCCGTCATCATCATCTCGGACTTGATCCGGGATGACGAGGTGGAAGAACATCCGCCCACCCGTTGACACCGGGCACCCCAAATCCTATATCGCCGTCTCACCCCATCGTCCGAGATAGAGCCTGACTTTGCGCAGCGGGCTGTACGGATAGGTCGCTGGGGATTTCGACAGGCGTGGAAAGCTGCGGTAAACCGGCAACGGTTGCCTGCGGCTTTTTTCGCGTCGGAGCGCTCGCGATTTTGATTTTTGACAGGCGAGACAATCACTTATGGCGACCAAGGCGAAGTCGGTGGGCAA
>JAURVS010000304.1 GCA_030655355.1 Sphingopyxis sp. | reverse complement strand
CGCGGTGCCATGTTTAAATGCTATGGCTTGCGGGACAGTGCGAGGGGCGGGCTATGCGCTCTGACTCGCGTGTCGACTTTGTCATCAGCACCACACTCCCCATGTCGTGGCGGATCGTGCGTCCGCTTCGACTTCAGGCCGGAAACTTACGTCGCTCACAGCCGCGAATCAGCCGATCAGCGCGATTGCCCACCAGCCGACCTAGGGATGCGCGTCAAAATCATTGCAGTCTAATCGAGAAATGTCGGGTTGTTATGTCCAAATGCTATGGCTTGGCGATATGGGGATGGCCAGACTTTGTGGCCCGGCGAAAGCCGGGGTCCAGAAGGTCTCCGCAGCGTAACGTCATGGACTCCGGTTTTCGCCGGAGCACAGACTGCTGAGCTTATTGCGAAGACACCACGCGCTTCACATGCGCCAGACACGCCTCTGTCTCGCGCGCCACATCGGCATTCAGCCACGCGACAATTTCCGGCGTCGGTCCGATGTCAGGCTCCAGCAGCGCAAAATCTAGATAGACGGGCGGGGCGATCGGGCGGATGGCGACGCCCAGACGGTGGAACAAAGGCGCGCTGAACGGTTCGGCTATCGACACGCCCAGACCGGCTTCGACGAAGGCATATAAAATCTGCGAATGCTGCGTTTCCAGCCGCCGCGATACCGGAATGCCCGAATTTTCGAGCGCGGCGTCGATCCCGTTCCACAGCGCGTCGGCCTCGTGCATCGGGCCGATAAACTCTTCTCCTGCCAGATCCTCGACCGCGAGATGCGGACGCGACGCGAGCGGGTGGTTGGCGGGCAGGATGCAGACATATTCGGCGCGCGCGAGCAAAGTGGATCGTATCCCCTCGCGCCCCTGCGCATCAACGCCAATGCCCAAATCGGCCTGTCCTAGGAACACACGCTCCTCGATCGCGCGCTGACCGAGCGACTCGACCGTGATCTTGATGTCGGGATAGAGGATGCGAAAGCGCGCGATGACCGCGGGCAGAATTGCCATTGCGATTGCCGCCAGCGCTGCGATCCGCACCGTACCGACCGGATGCGCGCGAATACGCCGCGCCGCCTGATCGAGCAGGTCGAGCCCGGCGTAGCTCCGCCGCACCGCTTCATACAGCGCCTGCGCCTGCGCGGTCGGGTGCACGCGCGCGCCGCGGCGGTCGAACAGGCGAAAGCCGACCGCGCGTTCCATGTCGGCGATCAACCGGCTCACCGAGGGCTGGCTGATATTCAGCATCGTCGCGGCGGCCGTAATGCCCCCGCTCATCATCACGGCGCGAAACGCCTCAACCTGTCTCATTCGCATCGGCCATAGTATAGACGTATGGTTGCGGGATGCAATTCGATTGGATGCAATGGACGAACTTACGCTACATGGCGCCTAAGACAACATCGGGAGAGACAAGATGGATTTTGCGGCCCAGCGCGAACAATTCGCCAACGAAGGC
>JAURVS010000298.1 GCA_030655355.1 Sphingopyxis sp. | reverse complement strand
GCGCATCGCCATCAGCGATGCCGAAGCCGCCGCGATGGAAGGCGAATTGAACGGCATTTTGGGCTGGGTCGAGCAACTCGGCGAAGTCGATGTGACCGGGGTCGAGCCGATGACGGCGGTGATCCCGAATGTGCTGCGGCTGCGCGACGATGTGATCGACGCCGACCCACTGACCGGCGGCAACCGCCGCGACGATGTTCTGGCGAACGCTCCGGCGGCGCAGCATGGCTTCTTTGGTGTTCCCAAGGTGATCGAATAATGAATGATCTCACCAACCTGACCGTCGCCGGAATCCGCGACGGGCATCGCGCGGGCGATTTCAGCGCCGTCGAAGTCGCCGAAGCGTTCAGCGCCAATGTCGCGGGCGCGAAGGCGCTCAACGCATTCATCGTCGAGACGCCCGACCATGCGCTGAGCGCGGCGAAACAGGCCGACGCCGATCGCGCTGCGGGTACGCTGAAGCCGCTGTCGGGCGTTCCCATTGGGATGAAAGATCTGTTCGCGACGAACGGCGTCCAGACGACGGCGGCGAGCCACATGCTCGAAGGCTTTGTCCCGCGTTATGAATCGACGGTGTCGGCGAAGCTGTGGGACGCGGGCGCGGGAATGCTGGGAAAGCTGAACCTCGACCAGTTCGCGATGGGGTCGTCGAACGAGACGAGCTATTTCGGCAATGTGATTTCGCCCTGGCGGCGCAAGGATGGCGGCAATGCCGCGCTCGCGCCGGGCGGATCGTCGGGCGGCAGTTCGTCGGCGATCGCGGCACGCCTGTGCCCCGCGGCGACGGGTACCGACACCGGCGGCTCGATCCGCCAGCCCGCGGCTTTCGTCGGCATTTCGGGGATCAAGCCAACCTATGGACGTTGCTCGCGCTGGGGAATCGTGGCCTTTGCAAGCTCGCTCGATCAGGCGGGACCTATGGCGCGCGATGTCAAGGATTGCGCGATCATGCTCGAGAATATGGCGGGCTTCGACCCAAAGGATTCGACCAGCCTGAACCTGCCCGTGCCCAATTGGGAGGCGGCTTTGTCGAGCGATCTCAAGGGCAAGAAGGTCGGTATTCCGAAGGAGTATCGCTTGGAAGGCATCGATCCCGACATCGACGCAATGTGGGACGCCGGGATCGCGATGCTCAAGGATGCGGGCGCCGAGGTGATCGACATCAGCCTGCCGCACACCAAATATGCGCTGCCAGCTTACTATATCATCGCCCCCGCCGAAGCGTCGTCGAACCTCGCGCGCTATGACGGCGTCCGCTATGGCCTGCGCGACTTGCCCGAAGGGGCGGGATTGCAGGACATGTATGCCGCGACGCGCGCCGATGGCTTCGGACCCGAAGTCAAACGCCGCATCATGATCGGCACCTATGTGCTGTCGGCCGGCTTCTACGACGCCTATTATACGCAGGCGCAAAAGGTGCGGACGTTGATCGCGCGCGATTTCGAACAGGCGTTCGGCGTCTGCGACGTGATCCTCGCGCCGACCGCGCCGTCGGCAGCGTTCGGGCTGGGCGAAAAGACCGCCGATCCGCTGTCGATGTATTTGAACGATGTGTTTGCGGTGCCCGCGAGCCTCGCGGGATTGCCCGCGATGTCGGTCCCCGCGGCGCTGAACCGCGAAGGGCTGCCGCTGGGGCTGCAGATCATCGGCAAGGCATTTGACGAGCAGGGCGTGTTGAACGCCGGGCTGGCTATTGAAGAGCGCGCGGGCTTCAACGCGCGCGCCGAGAAGTGGTGGTAAGATGAGCGATTATCGCATCAAGGGTGAAACCGGCGAATGGGAGGTCGTGATCGGCCTCGAAGTCCATGCGCAGATCACGTCGAACGCCAAGCTGTTTTCGGGCGCCGCGACGGCGTTCGGGGCCGAGCCGAACTCGCAGGTATCGCTTGTCGACGCGGCAATGCCGGGGATGCTGCCAGTTCCGAACCGCGAGTGCATCCGCCAGGCGGTCCGCACCGGCATGGCGATCGAGGCGCAGATCAACAAATATTCGCGGTTCGACCGCAAGAATTATTTCTACGCCGATTTGCCGCAGGGTTACCAGATTTCGCAGCTTTATCATCCGATTGTCGGCAAAGGTTCGTTGACGATCGAGGCTGATGAGAAGGCCGGTCTGCCCGAAGCTAAGGTGATCGGGGTTGAGCGTATCCATGTTGAGCAGGATGCCGGCAAGCTGATGCACGACCAGCATCCGACGATGAGCTATGTCGATCTCAACCGCAGCGGCGTCGCGCTGATGGAGATTGTGTCGGACCCCGACATGCGCTCGCCCGCCGAGGCGGGGGCCTATGTTCGCAAGCTGCGCTCGATCCTGCGCTATGTCGGCTCGTGCGACGGCAATATGGAAGAAGGCTCGATGCGCGCCGACGTCAATGTCAGCGTGCGTAAGCCCGGCGACGAATTCGGCACGCGTACCGAGACGAAGAATGTCAATTCGGTACGCTTCGTGATGGCGGTGATCGAGGGCGAAGCGAAGCGTCAGGTCGAGCTGATCGAAAGCGGCGGCAAGGTGGTTCAGGAAACGCGGCTTTACGATCCCGATCGCAACGAAACGCGGTCGATGCGGTCGAAGGAAGACGCGCATGATTATCGCTATTTCCCCGATCCCGACCTGTTGCCACTGATCCTCGACGATGAATTTCTGATCGAATGCCGCGACAGCCTGCCTGAGCTGCCCGATGCCAAGCGCGCGCGCTATCTGGCGGCGGGGATTTCGCCATATAACGCTGATGTGCTGACCGCCGAGGTCGAAGCGGCCTTGTGGTTCGACACGCTGCTCGAGGCAGGTGTGAAGCCCGTCGCAGCGGCGAATTGGGTCACGAGCGAATTGTTCGGCGCGCTCAACCGTCTGGGCAAGGATATTTCGGACTCGCCCGTCAGTCCGGCGCAGGCCGCCGAATTGCTGGCACTGGTCGCCGACGGCACGATTTCGGGCACGATCGCGAAGACGGTGTTCGAGAAAATGCTGGAAAGCGGCGACGGCGCTGCGGCGATCGTCGAGCGCGACGGTCTCAAGCAGACGAGCGACACCGGCGCGATCGAAGCCGAAATCGCCAAGATCCTCGCCGCCAATGCCGACAAGGTCGAGCAGTATAAGGGCGGCAAGGAAGCGCTGTTCGGCTTCTTCGTCGGGCAGACGATGAAGGCGATGCAGGGCAAGGCGAACCCGCAGGTGGTCAACGAACTGCTGAAAAAGGCGCTCGGCTGACGCGCAGGCGCAGCGCCGTCAGAAGCGCCGCTGTCCCGCGCCCCAATTGCCGATATCGCATTGGCCCGAAAAGTCGGTTTGCGCCTTGAGCTGGATGCGGCCCGACCGGCGGTCGATATCGACCTTTGGTTTGTTGAGCCCGTTGAGGCGATAGGTCGCGGTGATGCGGTCGGCGGTCACGACGAGATTCTCGAGGTCCCACCAGCCTTCATGGCCGCCGGAGTGGATCGGCGGGACGAGTTTGGGGCCAAGGTGGATGCGGCCTTGGTCACCGTAGAGTTCGATCTGAATGTCGCTGTTGAAGCCCTGCGTCGTGCTGACGACGTCATTGCCCCACTCCCATTTATGCTTTGAGCTGTTCCAGTCGTAGCGCGGGGCAGTGGTGACGCTGGGGCGGTTGCCCGCGCCGTAGCAGACGAGGACAAGCGAGGCGGGATCGCGATATCCGGTTTCGGCAGGCGGAGCATAATGATCGGCGGGCGGCGAATATCCGCCGCGCGATCCGCCATCCTCGCAATTCTCGGCGGGAACGCCGATAATCGCGGAATAGCGCCCGTCCGTCGTCGCCACGGAAATGCAGCGGCCGGTCCGCTGGTTCCACCAGAAGGTGTAGCGTTGGTCGCGGACCGTGTTCGATTGCCGTGACTCGTAGCCGCGGGCGAGCAGTTGCGTTTCACCTCCAGCGCCGCGCGCGCCGACGAGGTCGGCCACATCGGGCGCCGACTGGGCAAGGAGAGTCACGGGAAACGCAGCAGAGACGAGCATGATGGCGGCGAAAGTCGAACGCATGACGAGGACTCCTGTTTTGAGCAGGGTGAGAATATCAACATTCAGGCGGCGTCCAAAGTTAAAATGCCGGGAATAGGCACTCAGCCGCGGCGGGTTTGCGCCTCAGTGCGGCGCCTGCCAAGCCGGGCGGCCATCCTTGATGGTTTCCAATATCTTGATGTCGCGGATGGAATCAACCGGGGTGGTCAGCGGATTTTTATCGAGGATCACGAAATCGGCGAGCAACCCGGCTTTGATGCGCCCCTTGCGGTCTTCCTCGAAGATTTGCCAGGCGGGGCCGGTGGTGAGTGTCTGGAGAGCTTCATAGGCGTTCAGCCGTTCGTCGGCGCCGCTGACGACGCCGGTCGGCGAAACGCGCGCCATCGACGTCCACAGCATGAAGCGCGTGTCGAGCGGCGTGACACTATAGTCGCTGTGGTTCGACGGCGTCAGCCCCGCGGAGCGCGCCGAGCGGAACGGGCTGATGAAGTCGACGACCTCGGCCGGGAAATTGGTGCGATGGACGTCGCCCCAATACCATGTGTGGTTCGAGAAATAGGCGGGGCCGACGCCGATGCGGACATAGTCGTCGAGCTGGTCGCGGCGCTGGAACTGCGAATGGATCACGACCGGGCGGCGATTGTCGGCGGCCTTGATGCCGAGCGCGTCGAAACCCTTGATCGCCATGTCGATCGCCGCGTCGCCGTTGGCGTGGACGAAAAGCTGCCAGCCGCGCGCATGGACTTTTGTCGCCTGCACGACAAACTCGTCTTCGGAGAGGATGGGTTCGCCGTGCCAGGGGTGATGCCCCTCGGGGCTGCCGCGCTGATAGTCGCGGGTGAAATAGCCGGTGCGGCCCTGTACCGATCCATCGATAACGAATTTGATCCCCTGCAGCTTCACATGCCCTTGATAGCTGCCGAATTTGAAGTCGGGTTTGGCAAGCAGCGCGTCCAGGCCGGTCGAGAAGGGGAGGAGGGCAAGATCGATTCGCAGCCGCTCGCGCGCCGGAGCGCTGGTGAGGAAGGCGACATCGGGAGGCAGGGTGGCGCCGTCCTGCGCATGGGTATAGCCCTCGGCGAAATAGGCGTTTTGCGCGGCATCGAGCGCGGCGAGCTTCTGTTCGGCGGTCGGCTGGGGCATTTTGGCGACCATCAGGAACATCGCCTTCTCGAGCAATACCCCGTTGAGCTTTCCGGCGTCGTCGCGAAGGATCATGCCGCCGGGCGGGGCCGCGGTGCTTTCGTCGATTCCGGCGGCTTTCAATGCGGCGCTGTTCGCGACGGCGCCATGAAGCGAGACATGGAGGACGACGAGCGGGTGGTCGGGCGCGACGGCGTCGAGTTCGGCGCGGGTAATGTAGCGCTTTTCGGCCAGCGTCTCCTGATCGAACTGCCACACGGTGGTCCAACTGCCGGGCCTAGGCGCGCTGTGCGCCAGATGATCGCGAACGACGGCCTGCACGCCCGCTATGTCTTTCACCGCAGCGTGCGATTTATCGCGGAGGTCGATGCCGCCCGCGCTCATCGTTGCGACGGTGAAGTGCGAATGGGCGTCGATGAAGCCGGGGAGAAGCGTCGCGCCGCCGAGGTCGCGGACCGCGGCATCCTTGCCCGCAGCCTTGCGCGCCTGTTTCTCGGATCCCGCAAAGGCGATGCGATCGCCGCGCGTCACAACCGCCTCGACCGTGCGCGGCGTGTCGCCGTCCATGGTGATGATCGGGCCGCCGCGGTAGAGTGTCGCGTCCTGCGCTATTGCGGGCGTTGCAGCGATCAGCAGCGCGATCGCGGTCGTCAGTCTTTTCATTAAATCTCTCCCCGGCAGCACCGTGGCGGCCGGGGAGGGGGCGGGTCAAGTCTCTCTAAGCAACCGAGCGATCAAACCTGTTGCGGCGGCACTTCGTCGGGGCCGAAGCCTGGCTGATCGATATCTCCGCCACCGGGGCGGCCGGGGATTTCGGACGGCTGGCCCGCGGGATCTTCTTGCGGCGTCGGCTTAACCGGCTGTTCGGGCGGCGCCTGCGGTTCGATCGTGGCGGGCTTGGGAAGCGGGTCGGGATTGCTGGCCATTGTCACTCTCCTTTGAATTAACCAACGAACGGGTGCGCCGCATGTTCCGGCCGCAGGCGCCAAGCATGTTCCGCCAGCGGAATGGGGGCTTTGTGCCCTTGCCCTTGGCCGCGCGTCTGCTATAGCCCCGCGCGGCCCGCACGGGCGTGCGCGGCACTCCCGCGCCTATCCGTGCATCCGGCCGAAGCTCTGAGCGGGCGTGGCGGAATTGGTAGACGCGCTGGTTTTAGGTACCAGTATCGCAAGATGTGGGGGTTCGAGTCCCTTCGCCCGCACCACCTTCGCGAGCAGCAAGCCGGGATAGGGAACTCTGCCGCAATGGCCGGGTTCGGATACGAGATTTTGAGCAAGGATAAGACCAAGGCA
>JAURVS010000297.1 GCA_030655355.1 Sphingopyxis sp. | reverse complement strand
AATGGCGGCGAAAGCTGGGTCGGGCTGATGGAAATCGCCCGCGACCGCCGCGCGCTCTATTCAGTCATCGATGCGGGCGGCCAGAATCTCTTCATCGGCCCTAAGGGTCACGGCAATCCGCACCTTGCCGACCAGACGATGATGCACGAGACGAACGAGCTGAAGAAGATCCCGCTCACCGATGCAGAAATCCGCGCGACCGCGGAATCGACTGCAACGCTCGAATATCGTCCAACGCGTAAATAGCGATAGAGGACGGCGAGCGCATTGCTCGCCGTCCCGCTTCATTTCGATTGTGTCAGGGCCTGTTCGAGCCCTGGCACGAACGATGCACCGGTGCGGATTTCGATCCCTGATTTTGCAAGGTCGTCGCCATAGGGTTCGGCGCGGCCGCCGAGACATTGTGACAGAAAATGCTCGGCGACTGCAGCGAAGGAGATGTTGGTCGCATCCTTTGCATAGACATGGCCTTCGTCAGGATAGAAAGCATAGGTCACCGGCTTACCGCGCGCCTTCAGCACGTCGACGATCTCTTCCGACTGGCTGGGAAATATCCGCGGATCATTCGCGCCATTGGTGACGAGCAGCGGTTTGGTAATCGCATCGACGCGTGCGATCGGCGAACGCCGCATCAAGTCTTCCGCGCCTTCTTTCGTCGCCGGGTCGCCAACGCGGTTGACGAACTGCGGGCGTTGCCAGGTCCACCAGATCGGCATTCCAGCGACCTGGCGCACCAGATTGCTGGGGCCAGCGAGATCGACGCCGCACTGGAACCGGTCTGGCGTAAAACTCAGCGATACGAGCGTCGAATAGCCGCCATAGGACAGCCCCATCGCCGCCACCCGGTCCTTCGACGTCACGCCTTTTGCAATGGCCCAATCGACGGCATCGATCAGGTCGTTGTGCATCGTCCCCGACCATTGCTTGTCGCCCGCCGCCATGAAAGCGCTGCCGAACCCGCCCGACCCACGAAAATTGACCGAAAGAACCGCATAGCCGCGGTCCGCAAGCCATGCGTGCTGGCTGTCGAACGCGAGGTCGTCGCGGAGCCACGGCCCACCGTGGACGAGCAGCACAAGCGGAACGGGCGCGGCGGGCATGCCGTCTGCGCGACGCTTCACATCGCTCGGCAAGGTCAGATAACTCGGCAGGCTCAGGCCATCGCGCGACGCGATCGCGACAGGGATCCGCTTGGCGAGTACCGCACGCTCCAGCTCGGGACGGGTCGAAAACAGCGCCGCGGCGGTGCGGCTTTTACGGTCCCACCACCAATAGCGATCCGGATGCCCCGGCTCGGTTTCGAGCAGCAGCCAACGTTCATTGTCGGGGGTTTGCCCCGCTATCTTGAACGGCCCTTTTAGCGCCGCGGCGATCGCCGAGAATTCGGCCTCCACGCCGGGCAATCGCACCGTCCATTCACCCGTCAACGGATCCTCGCGCGTCGCCAGCAGCGCATTGGTCTTTTCATCAAAGATTGCTTCGACGATATCGGCGCGTTTCGCGTCGGCGATCGGCGTCCGAACGCCCGTCGCAATATCGAGCGAAACCAGACCGGCTTTATCCGACTGGCGGCTGTCGAACATCAACAGCTGTCCCTCGCCATCGAGTCCCAGCGGGCGCGAATTGCGCAGCGAGATCAGCGGGATCGTCATCAATTCGCTGCGACCTGCGGGGTCGAGGCGGAAATAGGTTGAGGAGCCGTCGGCGTTGCCGCGGACACCCAAGCGAATATTGAAATCGGGATCAGCGATGACATCAATATAATTGTCGGCATTCCGAAAGACTTCGGTCCGCTCGCCGGTCTCGAGCTTGATCCGGTAGATATCGCGGTAGCGGCGGTCGCGCAGATTGAGCCCGACGAGTATTTCGCCGGGGCGACGCCCCGACGCCTTGACGATCTTGGTCTGGACCTGCGGGTCTGCCGTCACATTGACGACGGTGCCCTTCGCCACATTGGCAACCCACAACTGGCTATGTTCTTCGCCGCCCACGTCCTTCATCACGAGGATGAAGCGCCCGTCGGGGCTCCACTGAAAGCTGTCGAGCGGGCGACTGTCGAACCGCGTCAACGGGACGCCGGCGGTCGGATCGTCGATCGGTGCGATCCAGACATTGAGAACCCCGCCGAGCGGATGAAGATAGGCGAGTTTCCGGCCGTCGGGGCTGATCTGCACCTCCGAATAGGTCGGCGACTTGAACAGAAGTTGCCGAGG
>JAURVS010000295.1 GCA_030655355.1 Sphingopyxis sp. | reverse complement strand
TTCGATATTACCGAATATTTTGAGAGGGATTTCCAGTATGTTTAATCTGATCGCAAATGCCGCTGCGGCGGCTGCAGCACCGGCCCACGACGCGGGGTTCAGCCTGATGCCCGCTTCGATGTGCGTTAAGGAAGAAGGCGCCAGCCCTTACGGTCTCGTTCCGGCTCTTTGCGAAGGCGGCGTCGTCTCGCAGGTCACCTTCCTCGTTCTGCTGATCATGTTCATCGGCACGCTCTACATTCTGTTCACCAAGCTCTTCGAACAGAATAAGGTTATGAACCAGGGCAAGGCTGTCGATGCCAATTTCTGGCGCGCTCCGACGCTGGCCGACGGCGCTGCGAAGCTCGAAAAGAACAGCGCTTATCGCCAGGTCGTCGAAGACGGTCTGCGCGCCAACGAAGAGCATAACAAGCTGACCGATCCCGTCGAAGCACATGACTGGATGCACGGCACGCTCGAGCGTTCGCAGAACCACATCAACTCGAAGCTCAACGGCGGCCTCGCCTTCCTCGCAACCGTCGGTTCGACCGCTCCGTTCGTCGGTCTGTTCGGTACCGTTATCGGTATTCTTCGCGCTCTCGTGAAGATCGGTGCGTCGGGTCAGGCTTCGATCGACACCGTCGCCGGTCCGGTTGGTGAAGCACTCATCATGACCGCCATTGGTCTGATCGTGGCCGTTCCTGCGGTTCTCGCGTTCAACTGGCTCCAGAGCCGCAACAAGGCGATTGCTCGTCGCCTGTCGACCTTCTCGAATGACGTGCTCGGCTCGATCATGTCGAACGGCCAGGTCAAGCCGGCTCTGCTGAGCACTGCAAAGCCGGTTGCTCCGGCTGCGGCACCGAAGAAGGCCTGATTGGTCTCCTGGATCCTCGCCCGTGCGCCAGTCGGCGACGGGCGGGGTCCGCTGGACAGGGATGGCGGGCCAAAGGCGCGCCGACCCGATGTCCGTGACAGTAATTTTTGTGACAGGATGATAATCCTATGTCGATGAGTGTAGGCGACAAGGGCGAAGAAGGCCCAATGTCCGAAATCAACACGACTCCGCTCGTGGACATCATGCTTGTGCTGCTCATCATCTTCCTCATCACGGTTCCCGTG
>JAURVS010000284.1 GCA_030655355.1 Sphingopyxis sp. | reverse complement strand
TCTTCTTCCGCGACATCGACCTTTTGAAGGTAAGGAGAATTTTCGGTCGATGGCGACGCGACGTCGCTCTGGTCCGATTGGGAGCAGGCGGTGATGAGCGTGATCGACAGAGTGGCGGTAAGCGTCCGATAGAAACGGGACATGACATGTCTCCCTGGCAACAGCGGAGCATGATCGCCCGCATATGACTGGGATGCGCGGGCGCCGGAAATCCTTTGCGGCTTTGCAAAAAAGTTTGTGAGAAAGTTTTGGGCTCAGTCGTCCGCGGCGGGCTTGGCCCCGACCTGGCGGCGGATTTCATACATCCGCCACGATATGGTGGCTTCGGCGACGCCCAATATTTCGGCTGCTTCGGCGTGCGTCAATTGCTGCCCGGCGACGAGGACGGCGGTGTCGCGAAGTTCGGGTTTCAAACGCGCGATCGCATTCTCGACCCATATTTTGTCGTAGAGGTCGCGGCCATCGGGTGACTTTGCCAGTCCCGCCATCACGCTCAGCCGGTCGGTGAAGCGTGTGAAAGCCGAGCGCTTCCTACGAAATTCGCGGCAGGCGTTAAAAACGATGCTGCACAGCCAGGTCGTGAATTTGGCGTCGCCGCGAAAGTCGCCCAGCTTTTCGGCGAGGATACAGCACACGTCCTGCGCGATGTCGTCGGCGTCGGCGCGCGATCCAGTCAACTGCCACGCAATGCCGTGGATGCGATCATAATGGCGCCGGAGCAGTGCAGCGAACGCATTACGATCGCCCGCGATCGCGGCGGCAACAACGTCTCTATCGTCGAAATCGGCCACGGATCAGGCGGACCTGCTGGCGGGCAGAAGGTCGCTCGCTGGCCAAATTGATCCCCCGCGTTGCGCCATTGCCTCGCGTTGTGCCCCATTTGCCCCGCGAAGGCCATCGCATAGTGCCGCGCGTCAGGGTTGCGGCGAGCAGGGCGCGTCTTGCGCCGCGCACATCGTCCATCCGCCACCCATCGCTTGAAAAAGCTGAACGCGGGCGGCGAGCGCATCGGCGCGAAGCTGGATCAGCGATAGCTCGGCGCCAAGCAGTCCGCGCTGCGCGTCGAGCTGTTCGAGATAGGGCGAATAGCCTTCGCGGTAGCGGTTGGTCGCAAGGCGGAGGCCCTCGGCGAGCGCGTCGCGCTGTGATTGTGCCGACAGGAGTTGCCGGTCGATCAGCTGGACCGCCGCAAGCGCGTCTTCAACTTCGCGGAAGGCGGTGAGCGCGGTGCGGCGATAGGCGAACGCCGCCTGATCGCGCTGCGCGCCCGCCGCGTCGGCCTGTGCAGTCAAGCGGCCGCCTTCGAAAATCGGGGCGAGTATGCTGCCGCCGATCGACCAGATCGAAATTGGGTCGGCGAGCAGCGTCGAAAAGGCCGCGCCCGCCGCCGAATTGAGCCGGACTTGCGGCAGGAATCGTTTGCGCGCCGCCGACAAATTCTTGTCCGATGCTGCCAGCTGATATTCGGCCTGCGCGACGTCCGGGCGGCGGCGCAGCAGGTCGGAGGGCAAGTCGCCGGGAACGAGGGGCGCAGTCAGGCGGTCGAGTTCTACGCCGCGGCCGATCGCGCGCGGCGTGTCGCCGACGAGCAAGCTCAGCGCGTCTTCGGTGCGGGCGATCGCGAGTTCGATCTGCGGCACGATCTGCGCGGTCGCATCATATTCGGCTTGCGCCTGTTGCAGCTCGAGCTTGGGCGAATAGCCCAGCCCGACTCGCGATTTGGCGATCCGCAGCGATTCCGATCGCGCGGCGACCGTCTCGCGCGCGACCGCCAACCGGGCGTCGAGACCGCGCAATATGATGTAATTTCCCGCGACCGTCGCAGCGACCGACAATTCGGCGGCATCATGCGCCGCGTCGCTCGCGAAATAGAGGTCGCGCGCTGCCGATTTCTGGTCGGCGAGGCGGCCGAACAGGTCGACTTCATACGCGATCTGAAGCTGCGGCTGCGCGAAATTCTGTTCCACTGGCTGGCCGAATGCGTTGACCGACCGTGACCGCCCGCCGCTGATTGCCGCATCGATCGACGGCAGTGTCTGCGCCCGTGCGAGCGACAGATTGGCGCGTGCCTCGCGTACGCGGGCTGCCGCGATGCTGATGTCGCTATTGTTCGCGAGCGCCTTGTCGACCAGATCGACCAGAGCAGGATCGCCGAACGACCGCCACCAGTCGCGCTGAACCGGCGCAGCGGGGCTGGCTTCGGTCCGCCACGCAGGCTGCGGCGTGACTGGCGCGACCGCAGTCGTCGCGACATTCGGTCCGGCGCATGCGGTCAGCGATCCCGTTAGCATCGCGACCCAGAATATGCGTGAGATCGTCATTTCTGCGATCCGCGTTGCGTGTCGACGCGCACCTCGACCGACATGCCGGGGCGAAGGCGCGTGGCGAGCGGCTGTCCGCGATCGATCGCGATCCGCACCGCGATCCGCTGCGATACCTTGACGAAATTGCCCGTCGCATTGTCGGCCTTCAGCACCGCAAATTCGGACCCGGCGGCGGGCGACAGATTTTCGATCCGCCCGGTCAATTCCGCGCTGCCCAAGGCATCGACGCGGAACTGCACCGGCTGACCGATCGCCATGTCGTGGGTCTGCGCTTCCTTGAAATTGGCTATCACCCAGACATTGTGCGGGACGATAGACAGCAATTGCGTGCCCGCGGTGACATAGGCGCCTTGCCGCACGCCAATCTCGGACAATTGTCCATCGGTGGGCGCGCGAATGACTGTATTGTCGAGGTCGATCTGCGCGAGACGGAGCTGCGCGTTCGCCGACGCGACCGCGGCTTCGAGCCCGGCGCGCCCGACGACGACCGTGCGAATGTCCTGCGTCCCGATTGCGCGGCTGGCGCGGGCTTGCTGCAACGCCGCCTGCGAAGCGAGCAGCGCAGCGCGCGTCTGATCGAACTCGCGCGTCGAAATCGAGCCATCGGCGACAAGCGCGCGGGCGCGCCGCATGTCGGCTTCGGCCTTTGCCAATTGCGCCTGCGCATTGGCGATCCCGGCATTCTGGCTGTCGGTCGCGACTTCGCGCGATTTCTGCGCCTGCGCCGAATTGGCGAGCGCGGCTTCCTGCGCCGCGACATTGGCTTCGGCCTGCGCGACGCGCGCGCGATAGATACGGTCGTCGATCGTCGCGAGGATCTGCCCCGCCTTCACCTCGGCGAAATCCTGCACCGAGACGCGGGTGACATAGCCGCTCACCTGCGGGCTGATGATTGTCACCTGTCCGCGGACATAGGCATTGTCGGTCTTTTCCGACAGCCCGGCGAACGGCGGCAATTGCCATGAATAAAGGATCGCGAGGATCGCGAACAGCGCCGCCGCGATGATCACGATCACGGTCGTGCGCGATTTGTCGGGTGGCCGCCACGACGATGGCGGCGCCTCGACTTGCGGGTCGGACTGCGGCGCGGCTTCGGTTGCCACCGGCTGTGCCGCGGGCGCCGGAGTTGTGGTTTCAGGCGCGATCGCCTTGGGCTCGTCGCTCATGTCATTGTCCCTGCTGAGCCTGCGATTGGAGGCGTTGTACCAATAATACGACCGGTGACGGTTCGTTTCTCCGGCGTATCGACCGGCTGATCATGAAGCCCCAGATCGTGATCAGGATCGCGAGTACGCCAATCAACAGAAACACGTCATTATATGCCAAGATATTCGCCTCGCGCGTGACTTGCTGGCTCAGCAACGCGGCACCTTCGGCGCTGCGCAACACGGGATCGCCGACCGTGCCTGCGACCACGCGGCCGCCTGCCCCGAGACGCGCCGCGATCAGCGGATCGCTCGCGACGATGTTCTGAACCAGTTCGTGCGAATGATATTTCTCGCGCACTGTCTGGAATGTCCCGAGCAAAGTCCCGCCTGCAAGGCCACCAATGCTTTGGCTCATGCTGAACAGCACGACAAAGCTGATGAAATTCTTGCCGCCCGCAAGCAAGGTTCGCGCGATGCCGATCACCATCGCCTGCGCGAGAAAGAGCAGCGAGGCAAATCCGATCAATGCCTGGCTGAGGTAGAAGTGACTCGGGCGGGTGAGGTTGGTCGTATGCGCGTCCATGAAGGAAGCAATGACGATCAGCACGACCGAAATGATGATCGGCCGCGACAGATTGTCGGGGCGAAAGGTCAGCACCGCGGTGGCCAGACCGGCGATCGATGCAAGGATCACGATCAGGTTCAGCGTCACCATCTGGTCGTTGATCATCCCGACGACGCTCAGCAGACCGACCGAGCCGAACGCCTGCTCGGACAGCAGGATGCGAACCGACGCCGCCACCGCTATCAGCCGGACCATTTCGCGCGTGCCCAGCCAGCGTGTGTTGATCAACGGGTTCTTGCGATGATGTTCGACGAGAACGGCGCCCGCGATCAGTGCGACGCTCGCCGCCAGCGACCAACCGATCCAAGGGCGTTCGAACCACCATTGGATGCGCCCTTGCGACAGCACCGCGATCAATAGCCACAGGCCGGGTGCGAGCAGGCTGAAGGTCAGGAAGTCGAGCGGCTCGAACACTTTCTCGCGCTCGCTTGGCGGCAGCGGCTGCGCCATCACCGCCGCCAGCGTCGCGAGCGCCAGACCTAATTCGAACCAGTAGAGATTGTGCCAGTCGCCCCATATCAGCAGCCCCGGCGACAGCACGCGCGCCAATGGCGTCGCGAGTTGCGGAATGCAAATACCGATCATCACGGCCGCGAGCCGCTTCGGTGCGGGGAGCGCCTGAAAGAAATAGAGGATGGTGAGTGTCGACAGCCCGCTCGCGGCGATGCCGCTCATCGCCCGGACCGCAACCGACGTCCAGAAATCGTGGATGAACAAATGCATCAGCGTCGTGACGGCATAGGCAGCGAGCGTGTAGCGGATGAACGGCTGCAGGCCGAATTGCTGGCGATATTTGACGAGCAGCAGGTTCGCCGTGATGTTGGTCATGAAATAGACCGCGGTGAGCCAAGCGGCCTCGTCGCTGTTCAGGCCCAGCGTGCCCTGCGCGAAGTTGAGATTGACGGTGACCAGCGCGTTGCCGAGCCCGCCCGTCAGCCCGATCAGGCAGCCGATCAGGAAATGACGGATCCGTCGCTGCGTCGGATGGTCGGGATTGGCCGGCGATCCGGGCAATGTTGGCCGTTCGTGCGGCTTGAAGGCATAATCCGCCATCGTGCGTCAGGCCGGGCAAGTGGGCATCGCCGCGCCCAACAGGCGGCGGCGAGTCGGTTCGATGGACATCGCTTTCCTTACCGCATCGCGCGCGCGCTTGCAGCCTCTTCGATGCGCCGAACGGCAGCAGACGTATGCGAAAGAAAAAAGTAAAAAGGCTGAGCGGCGGAATGGCGCCGAAGTTGCAATCGGCGGCGACGCTCGATAACGGACTGTTAACTTATGGGGTGGAGTAGGCATATTTTTGGAAATGCTCGATGGCCATTACCGCATATCTCGAAGATGATAAGCAGAAAACGGGAAATCGGCAGAGCATAAGACGGAATTTGCGGCTGGAAACCCAAGGGGTAAGCGCCGCGCACGGAGCCACCGAGGTTCTGGTTCACAATATTTCGGCGTCGGGTCTGTTGCTCGAAAGCCGCCTGCCGCTGGCACCCAATGAAGAAATTGCCATCAATCTCCCCCACGCCGGGGCGACGGCTGCCAAGGTCGTGTGGGCCAGCGGTGAACTTTACGGATGTGAATTCGACGTGGCCCTGTCGGCTGGTGCGCTCAGCGCGGTCGAATTGCGCAGCACCGTCAGCCGCGACATTGCGTCGCCGGAAAAACATACCCCGGCTCCGGTCGAAGACTTCGGCGTTCGCCTGAAACAGCTGCGCAAGGCCAAGGGAATGACTCAAGGCCAGATGGCGGCTCAGCTTGGCGTCAGCATGCCCGCGATCTGCGCTTGGGAAACCGGCAAGGCTCGTCCGCGCGACGCGCGGATGAAAGCGTTGGCGAACGCGCTGGGCATTCCAATGTCGGAACTATTCGGTCCCGACGTTCCCGAACTTCTCGATGATCTGCTGGCTAGAAGCCGCGAACAAATTGCCCGAATGGTTGGAACGACGGCCGAAAAAGTACGGATAATGATCGAGATATAGCCGACCGTCTTTCATCGCGGCTCAAAGTTAAATTATTTAACCATGGCGCTTAAGCACAGCTTTAGACCGACCCTCTAGAGCAACTCCTGAAACAGGAGGCTCACTATGCCAAAGGCAGTATTTAATCGCAGCGCCGCAGTTTTCGTTGCCTTGGCTATAGGCGCGACGCCGGCTTCCGCATCGAACGGCTCGTCGCTCACGATCTTTGCGCGCGTCCCGACGGTCTGCCACGTCACCGTTGCGTCCAGCGCGTCGCTGCCGTTTCAGTCTGGTGCGAACAATCTCGGCGTGATGACCGAGCTTTGCAACAGCATGGCGGGATACACCGTGACGCTGAACCATCCCGCTGGCCTCACCGACGCATGGGTCGAAATCGGCAGCGCGCGCGTGCCGCTTTCGGAAACGGCGACGCACACGATCATCGTCGACGCCGCGACCGCCGAGTTTCGCGAACGCCCGCTTCGGCTGATCCTGTCGGACGATGACACGCAGGGCGGGGCGATCGCGTTGAGCCTCGACGCTCAGCCCAAAGGGCCGGTGTTCTAAACACACACAGATTGAGACCAGAGGTCGAGCGGCGTCAGCCTTGCGTGGCTGAGCATCCTTCGCCGCCCGACAGGCCAAGGCGCGGCGAAAAGGTCAGCGTGACGATGTCGCTATAAGCGCCGGCTGGAGCCTTGCGCAGATCTTCGCCGCTGAGTTCGACTTGCAGGCTATGGCCGCGCCCGCCCGGTGCGGGCGTCCGGTCGCAAACGACGCGCGAGCGATCCGACACCGCGAACCCCGAAAGCTTCAGGCTATAGGGCACTCCGCTATCGTCGCGATCGGACCGTTTCAACGCGCCGCGTTCGGTGCCGACGCGAATGTCGTAGGGAATGGTGGACTGCGCGGTGACGGTCAGGCCGCGAAGCTTGTTCCCGCCCGTTGCATCGATCTCGCCGAAATCGATGCGGCCGCGTTGCACGCCGGGTGAGCCGACAAAAGTCGAAATCCGTTCGGGCACCCGCAAATTCACCGCGACCTGTCCGCCCGATTGAATGTTGCGATCGACCTCGTCGCGGCCCTTGTAGCAGATGAAGCGAAGTTCGAGCGGCTGATAATAATCGCCGGCGCCGATCCCCTGACCCGCGGGCACCTGGATGCGAAAGCTGTCGTTGACGCTGTCGCCCGACCGCGACGGGCCGAACTGGATCAGCGCGCCATTCGTCGCATTGGGCTGTTCCGCACCCGAAACGAAGACGATCCGTCCCGTATCGCGCGTCCAGCGGATGTCATATCGCACCGCATCGTCGCGGCCGAGTGCCGCGCCGCGTTCGATGCGGCCGGGGTCGGCAAGCACGACGCGGACTGCGGTGATATCCGGATTCAATCGCCGGGTGCGCAGCGTGAAAGTCCGCTCGACGCCCGACGGGCTGAACGGATCATAGTTGAGATTGAGTTCGGTCGAAGACGCCCGAAAATCGGCGCAGCTGGCGAACGCCGCCTGGGGTGCCGCGCAGGCGGCGGCCGCGATCAGGATCAGTGCTGGCGTTTTCATTTTCGTTCCTCAGGTTCCAGGACGCCGCCGCGCTCCATTCCGGTGCTGGCTGCGGGAATTTCGATACGATAGATTGCGGTGCCGTTCGGCGTCGGCATCTCGATGCGCCACCGGCCGGGACGGAGTCCTTGCACGGCAAAGCGGCCGGCCTTGTTGGTGAACATACGCACCGGCTCGCGGTCGGGCAATGCTTCCTCATAGGCATAACCTGCGACGAGGCTGACCGGCTCGCCGCGGCCATCGAGCAGCTGGCCCATGTAGCTGATGAAGTAATCCGACCCGATTTCGATGACATGACCCGAACGATAGGGCGGCAGGAATTGCAGGATACCCGTTCCCAGATCGTAACCTGCAGGGGCTCCGGGGGCATCGTAGCTCAGCTGACGCGGTGTGTGAGCGTTCAGTTCGGGCATCACCGCACCGCCGAACAGACCCGATCGCGCGGTATATTCATCCTTGCGCGGGTCGAGATATACGGGCGTCTTACCCAGCGATTCGTGGGTTTTGACGATGGCAAAGCTGTCGTAGATCGGCCGCGACAGCGCGACCGAGCCGTCCGCATATGCCAGCGAGAAGGCCGTACGAAGTGACGTGCGTTGATCGAC
>JAURVS010000283.1 GCA_030655355.1 Sphingopyxis sp. | reverse complement strand
CAGCGCTGCGATCAGCGCAAAGGTCAGCGGCACATGCACATAGAGCCAGATTTCGAGCATCGCGCGGATACGCAGGTGCCGGCGCAGGCGCGTCAGCGCTGCCTCCTTCTGCTTGAGCAGGCCGACGACTTTCTCACGCGCTTCGCGGTCGCTGCCGTTCGATAGCGACAAGGTGCGTAGCGCCGCCGCAGTGGCGCAATTTGGGTAGCGGCCTGACAGCCTTGCCCCGATGCCGCCGGCAAACGGATCCTCGCCCAGCGCCGCAAGCACGGGTGCGGTATCGGCGGGCGTCAGCGGCTGCGCCGCGCTATGCAGTTGCCGGTCAAAGGCGCGGATCGCCTCGAGCATCTGCATCTGCGTCATTTCATCGCGGTTGTTCGACAGCGCCGCGGGCAAGGTCGCATAGGCGACGACACCATAGAGCCCCGAAAGGATCACCAGCATCATCAACGCCCATGCGAGCGTATGGACGTTCCAGCCGAGCTGGAATCCGGTGTGCCAGGTGCCGACAACGATCAGGCTGAGCCCGAGATAGACATGCGCAGAAGTCCACGCTTTCAGCGACCAGGCATCGCTCGTCATCTTGCGCTTGCGATAGCCGAGTGCGGTGAGCCAGAGGATCAGCGCGGCGCCGATCGTGCCGAGCGTATAGCCATACCAGCTGCCGCCATTGTGGCGCGGCGTCACATCGACCAGCGCATAGCTCATAATGATCAACAGGCAGAGCCCGCCCGAAATCTTGGCCCAGCGAAACCCCGCGTAGCGCAGGAAGCCCTCATGCTTACGTTCGCGGACGCGTTCGGTCTGGGTCGCCTTCGACTGGCGGCGCTTGAACAGGCTTGCCATCAGCCGGCATCCTCTTCGAGCCGGGCGATCGATAGAAATTCTTCGGGCGAGACGCGGATCGCGGCGCCAGTCGGGCACGCGCGCACGCACGCCGGGCCGCCCGAAATGCCTTTGCACATGTCGCATTTGACCGCGATCTTCTTGGGCTTTTCATCGCCCAATTGCTTCTTGGTCCATTTCGGCGACGGCTCGCCCGGGCCGGGGCCAAAGCCGGTAAGCAGCCAGCGCAGCAGGCTCGGTTTCTCGGGCGGCGCGGCTTCCATGCGGATCACGCCATAGGGACAGTTGCGCATGCAATTTCCGCAACCGATGCAGCCCGGCTCCATGAACACTTCGCCGTCGGGCCCGCGGTGGATCACGTTCGGCGGGCAATCGGCCATGCAGTGCGGATGCTCGCAGTGACGGCAGCTGGTCGGGACATGCAGATGCGCGAAGGTCTTGCCCGCCTCGCGGTCGAGCCGCGACAGGCCTTCATGGCTGTCGGCGCATGCCTTCTCGCAATTGTCGCAGCCGACGCACAAATTCTCGTCGATCAGCAGCGCGTCGGTCGCCTCTCCCAGCCCTTCCTTCATGATGAAGGTTGCGGTGTCCGAGTAAAGATCGACCGCGCTCGAATAGCTGGCTTTGCGCGACTCGATGAAGCTGTTCATCTGCGCGCGTTCGGCGACGGCTGCTTCGGTCGCGGCGCGCACTTGCGGCCGCCTGGCGAGCATTTCCTTGAATTGCTGACCCTTCAGCCGGATCACTTCGCTCGCGACCGCCGCCTTGACGGTCGCGTTGCGCGGCGCGCCGCTGAGCACCGCCATTTCGCCGAAGAAGCTGCCCGCGGGCAAATAGCGCAGGAAGATCGGTTTGCCGCCGAT
>JAURVS010000276.1 GCA_030655355.1 Sphingopyxis sp. | reverse complement strand
CGGCGACATGGGCGCCGAAATCGTCAAACTCGAACCGCCGGTAACCGGCGACCAGATGCGCAACTGGGGCCAGGGTGACAAGCCGAGCTGGTGGCGCGTGATCGCGCGCAACAAATATTCGGTCGCCGCCGACCTCCGCTCCGAAGAAGGCCAGCAACTTGCGCGCGACCTGATCGCCCAAGCGGATATCCTCATCGAGAATTTCCGCCCCGGCACGCTCGAGAAATGGAATCTCGATCCTGCTGAACTGCGCAAGATCAACCCCGGGCTGATCGTCGTGCGCGTATCGGGTTATGGTCAGACCGGGCCCTATTCTGCGCGCGCCGGGTTCGGCGGCATCGGCGAAGCAATGGGCGGATGGCGCGGTATCGTCGGCTATCCCGACCTGCCGCCCGCACGCATGGGCGTCTCGATCGGCGACACGCTCGCCGCGACTTACGGCTGCATGGGCGCGCTCGCCGCGCTGCATCATCGCAGCAAGACGGGCGAAGGCCAGATCGTCGACTCGGCGCTATATGAAGCGGTGCTGCAAGTGATGGAATCGACCGTGTCCGACTATTCGGCGAGCGGCACGAAGCGTCGCCGCACCGGCTCGACGCTGCCCGGCATCGCACCGTCGAATGTCTATCCGTGCCGCGACGGCGAATATCTAATCGGCGCCAATCAGGATGGCGTCTTCGCGCGGCTCGCCGCGGCGATGGGGCGGCCCGAACTCGCCAGCGACGATCGCTATGCCACCCACCGC
Organism: Sphingopyxis sp.; assembly: GCA_030655355.1. GTDB lineage: Bacteria > Pseudomonadota > Alphaproteobacteria > Sphingomonadales > Sphingomonadaceae > Sphingopyxis. Next base: position 1,744 of record JAURVS010000276.1, on the reverse strand, counting down.
GCGCGCGGAGTCCGGCAGGAAGAGCTCGACGCGCTGATCGGCGAATGGACTGCAACGCTGACGATCGAAGAGCTCGAAGCTAAGATGGTCGAAGCGGGTGTTCCGGCGGGACGCGTCTTTGACGCCGAGGATATGATGGCGGACCCGCATTTCGCCGCGCGCGATGCCCTGGTGACCGTAGCCGACGAGGAATTTGGCGAAATCAGGATGCAAGGCGTCTTCCCGAAACTGTCCGCCACGCCGGGCAGCGTCCGCCGCGCCGCCCCGCTCACGGTCGGACAGGACACCGCCGACGTGCTCGAACGCTGGCTCGGACGGGAGGCTTGATACGATGATTACTCTATATGGCGGCCCCACCCCCAACGCGCGGAAGATCGCGATCGCGCTGCTCGAAATGGGGCTCGAATGGCGGCTTGAATATATCGACATCCTTGCAGGTGATCAGCTGACGCCCGAATTTCTCGCGCTCAATCCGAACAACAAAACGCCGGTGATCGTTGACGAGGATGGAGCCGATGGCGCGCCCTTTACGCTTTGGGAAACGGGAGCGATCCTCCTCTATCTTGCCGAAAAGACCGGGCGTTTCATGCCGGCCGATCCGGCCGGACGCGCGATATGCTGGCAATGGCTGATGTTTCAGGTGTCGGGCGTCGGGCCGATGTTCGGACAGGAGGCGCATTTCACTCATTATGCCAAGGACCGGCACGAATATGCGATCGACCGCTATTCGCGCGAGGTCAACCGGCTGATGATGGTGATCGACAAAAGGCTGGGCGAAGCGGCATGGCTTGCGGGGGATGACTATTCGATCGCCGACATGGCGACGCTGCCCTATCTGCGCCGCCAGCTTATCGAAAAGGCGGGCCGCTTTCCGAATGTCGATCGCTGGGGCGCCGCGATGCTCGAGCGTCCTGCGGTCGCCGAGGGAATGACCGTCGGCGTCGCGCGCGCCGAGACGATCGAAGGCGGCCTGACCGGCTTCACCGACGAACATCGCGCCATCCTCTGGGGTGACCGCCAGCACGCGAAGCGGTAATTTCCTGTCGGCATTGCGAGCGTAGCAAAGCAATCCAGGGCGGTTTACGCGCTCTCTGGATTGCCGCGTCGCCTTTGGCTCCTCGCAATGACGAATTGCGGCATCAATCCCCCTTCACCGCCGCATGATTGGCGTCGCCAAACATGTTCGACCATTCCTTGTCATCAAGCTGCTGATGCCGCCCGACATATTTGGCGGGCGCTTTCAGATCCTCGCGCGCCATCGCACGCGCCACCGCTGGCCGCTCTTTTATGCGTTCGAACCAGTCGTGCATCGCGGGCCAGTCATCCAGCCCCATGCCCATGACGAACGCCGACGCACGGCCGGGCCAGATCGCCATGTCAGCGATCGAATAGTCTTCGCCGCCGACATAGGGACTTTTCTCCAGTCTTTTTTCGAGCACGGTGAGCAGGCGCTTTAGTTCCTTCGTATAGCGTTCGACCGCATATTCCTGTCCGGCTGGGGCGTAGCGGAGGAAATGGCTCGCCTGCCCGCCCATAGGGCCCAGCCCTGCAACCTGCCAGGTCAGCCACGACAGCACCGTCGCTCGTTCAGCCCCCGACGTGGGCAGAAAACGCCCGCTCTTCTCGGCCAGATATTGCAGGATCGCGCCCGACTCGAACGCCGTCACGGCGGCGCCGCCGCCGACCGGACAATGATCGACGATCGCCGGCAATTTATGGTTCGGATTGATCCGCCCGAATTCTG
>JAURVS010000262.1 GCA_030655355.1 Sphingopyxis sp. | reverse complement strand
GCGCGAATTGCTTCGACACCACGACGTCATAGGGCAGATGGATTGTGCAGCCCGCGCTGTCGGCGGCGTCGAAGATAGCATTGGCGGTGTCGACCAGATCATGCTCGCACAGCGACTTGCCGACATCGACCCCGCGCGCGGCGAGGAAAGTGTTCGCCATGCCGCCGCCGATGATCAGATGATCGACCTTGCCGACCAGATTGCGCAGCACGTCGATCTTGCTCGACACCTTGGCGCCGCCGACAACCGCTGCGACGGGATGCGCCGGATTGCCGAGCGCGGCGTCGAGCGCCTTGAGTTCGGCCTCCATCGCGCGCCCGGCGTAAGACGGCAACCGCCGCGCAATGCCTTCGGTCGAGCCATGCGCGCGGTGCGCCGCCGAAAAGGCGTCGTTGACATAGAGGTCGCCAATCTCGGCCAAGGAATCGGCGAAGGCCGGATCGTTCGTCTCTTCGCCCGGATTGAAGCGCGTGTTTTCAAGCACCGCAACGTCGCCCGCAGCGAGCACCGCGATTCCCGCTTTCGCGCCCTCGCCGACCACTTCAGGGATGAACATCACCGAATGGCCGAGCACATCTTCCAGACCGCCCATCACGAGGCTGAGCGACTGGGTCGGGTTCTTCGCGCCCTTCGGCCGTCCGAAATGCGCGAGGAGGAGCACGATCGCGCCCTTGTCCGACAATTCGCGAATCGTCGGCATTGCCGCCTGAATCCGGGTCACGTCGCTGACCGCGCCTTCGAACATCGGGACGTTGAGGTCGACACGCACGAGCACGCGCTTGCCGGTGACGTCACCGATATCGTCGAGGGTCTTGAAAGCGGTCATCGACGTATCCTTTTGGCTTAGAGGAATTTGGCGATCACGCCCGCAGTGTCGATCATGCGGTTCGAGAAGCCCCATTCATTGTCGTACCAGCTGAGCACGCGCACCAGCTTGCCGTCGATGACGGCAGTTTCAAGGCTGTCGATGGTCGAGCTGTCCGCATTATGGTTGAAGTCGATCGATACCAGCGGCTCATCGGTGTAGCCCAGCACGCCCTTCAGCGGGCCCTCGGCGGCCGCCTTGAGCAATTCGTTGACTTCTTCCTTCGTCGTTTCGCGCGACGGCGTAAAAGTCAGGTCAACGACCGACACATTCGGGGTCGGAACGCGGATCGACGATCCGTCGAGCTTGCCCTTGAGTTCGGGCAGCACCAGACCGACGGCAACCGCTGCACCCGTCGAAGTCGGGATCATCGACATTGCGGCGGCGCGGGCGCGGCGCGGGTCATCGTGGATCTGATCGAGGATCTTCTGGTCGTTGGTATAGGCGTGGATCGTCGTCATCAGGCCGCGCTCGATACCGATCGCTTCATGCAGCACCTTGGCAAAGGGCGCGAGGCAGTTGGTGGTGCACGACGCGTTCGAGATGATCAGATGATCGGCAGTGATCTTGTCGTCGTTGACGCCATAGACGACGGTCAGGTCGACTTCCTTGGCGGGCGCCGAAATCAGCACGCGCTTCGCGCCAGCGTCGAGATGCTTCTGACCGCCGGCCTTGTTGGTGAAGAAGCCGGTGCATTCCATCACGATGTCGATGCCGTTTGCGGCATGCGGCAGGGCTGCGGGATCGCGCTCGGCGGTCACCTGAATCCGCTTGCCGTTGATAATCAAATCGTTGCCGTCGATTTCGACTGTGCCGTTGAAGGGGCCGTGGACCGAGTCATGGCGCAGCAGGCGGGCGTTCGCCTTGGCATCGCCCAGATCGTTGATCGACACCAGTTCGAGATCATGGTCGGCGCGCTCAAGAATAGCGCGCGCCACATTGCGGCCGATGCGCCCGAAACCGTTGATTGCAACCTTCACTGCCATGTCGAAAAATCCTTTCTGCGGATGGAGGCCGTCGGTCTTATGCGCCGAGCCGTGCCAGGATCTGGGGGGTGATAGCATCGACCGTCAGGCCAAAATGCTCATATAAATCGTCGATCGGAGCCGAAGCGCCGAAGCTGTCGATGCCGAAACGCAGGCCATGACGGCCGGTATAGCGTTCCCATCCAAAGGTCGTGCCCGCCTCGATCGACACGAGCAGGGCGTCGTCGGGAAGGATATCGGCCTGATAGGCGGCGCTCTGTTCGTCGAACAATTTGGTCGACACCATCGACACGACATCGGCGCCATGACCAGCAGCCTCGAGCTTTTCGGCGATGTCGATCGCAAGCGACACTTCCGAGCCGGTCGCGACGAGCACAACCTTCCGCGCTGCGGCGGCGTCACGAAGGCGGTAACCGCCTTTCAGACAAAGATTTTCGGTGACGTCATGGCGGAGCGGCGGGAGGTTCTGACGCGTCAGCGCGAGCAGCGAAGGACGGCTGTCCTGTGCCAGCGCGAGTGCCCAGCACTCGGCGGTTTCGACTGCATCGGCGGGACGCAGCACAAGGAGATTCGGCATCGCGCGCAGCGACTGCAGATGCTCGATCGGCTGGTGCGTCGGGCCGTCTTCGCCAAGCCCGATGCTGTCGTGCGTCATCACATAGACGACACGCTGTTGCTGCAGCGCCGACAGGCGGATCGCAGCGCGACAATAATCGGCGAAGACGAGGAAGGTCCCACCATAGGGAATCACGCCGCCGTGCAGCGCCATGCCGTTCATCGCCGCCGCCATGCCGAACTCGCGAATGCCATAATAGACATAGCGACCCGAATAATCATTCTTGGTCAGCGGCTTGGTCGACGATGTTTTGGTGTTGTTTGAGCCGGTGAGATCGGCGCTGCCTCCGATGAGCGCAGCAATATCGGCGGTCAGCGCGCCGAGCGTGTTTTCCGAAGCCTTGCGCGTCGCGACCTTGGGCGGTTCGGCGACGAGACCTTCGACATAGGCTTTGAAGGCGTCACCCGGAGCGACCTTGCCGCTCAGACGATCTTCAAATTCCGTTTTCTTTTCGCTGCTTGCAAGGCGGTCATTCCATTCAGCGTGAAGAGACTTGCCCTTTTCGCCGAAGGCGGCCCATGCCGAAGCGATATCGGCGGGAATGACGAAGGGGTCTGCAGTCCAGCCGAGTTCCTTGCGCGCAGCGGCGATTTCGTCGGCACCAAGCGGAGCGCCATGCGTCGCCGACGTACCCTGCTTGTTCGGCGCACCGAAACCGATGATCGTGCGGCAGGCGATCAGCGACGGCCGCGGATCGGCAAGCGCGGCGTCGATCGCGCGGCGGATGTCGGCGGGGTCGTGTCCGTCGCAGCTTTCGACATGCCAGCCGGTCGCGGAATAACGCGCCGGAATATCTTCGCTGGTCGACAGGTCGGTCGAACCGTCGATTGTGATCTTGTTGTCGTCCCACAGCACGGTCAGGCGTCCAAGGCCAAGGTGCCCCGCCAAACCGATCGCTTCGTGGTTGATGCCTTCCATCAGGCAGCCGTCGCCCGCGATCACCCAGGTACGGTGGTCGACGACCGCGTCGCCATAAAGGCTGTTCAGATGCCGCTCGGCAATTGCCATGCCGACCGAGGTTGCGACACCTTGGCCCAAAGGCCCGGTCGTCGTTTCCACGCCCGCCAACTCGAAATTTTCGGGGTGGCCCGCGCATGGGCTGTGAAGCTGGCGGAAATTGCGAATATCTTCGAGCGTCGGGCGCGCATAGCCCGCAAGGTGAAGCGTTGCATAAGCCAGCATCGAGCCATGGCCCGCAGACAAAACGAATCGGTCGCGATCGGCCCATTTGGGATCGATGGGATCGAACTTCAGATAATCCGAATACAGTACCGTCGCGACATCGGCCATGCCCATGGGCATCCCCGGATGGCCGCTGTTTGCGGCCTGTACGGCATCCATCGCAAGCGCGCGGATTGCATTGGCGAGCGTACGTTCGGGCAGTGTCATTGGTCCCCCGGGAATGGCTGGGTGGCGCCGGACGGGTGCGTCCGGTCTGGATGCGCACAGCCCTTTGCGGTGGAGGGGGCAGGAGTCAACCGCTCGTAACGGAAAATCGGCGCATTTTGGACCGACAGAGCAATTGCACCCCCTCCCTCGCGCTGCTAACCCCTCGTCATGGAACTCGATCTCGACGAATCCAGCCTGGCCATCGGCCGTATCGAACGCGCGCTCAGTCGCATCGAAAAGGCCCTGACCGACCGCGCGAACCGCCCCCCCGCGGCCGTCGCCGCCCCTGCCGCCGACCAATCGGCGCTAAAGGCCGAGGTTGCCGCAGTAATCGGTGAGCTCGACCTGCTTATTGCGGAGGCTGAACGTGGCTGACGTCAAACTGACCGTCGCTGGGCGCCCCTATGACCTTCATTGCGCCGACGGGCAGGAGTCGCAATTGCTCCAACTCGCCGCCGTCGTAGACGAAAAAGCGCGCGAAATGCCCGGCGGGACCGAAGTCCGCCAGCTTCTCTTTGCTGCCCTGATGCTCGCCGACGATGCACAGGAGGCCAAGGGCAAGGCCGAAAAGGCCGAACCCCAGTCCGATTCGCTTCGCGCTGCCGTCGCGCTCGCCGAAAGCCGTGAGGCGACGGCACGCGACGAGCTGCGCGGCGCGCTTGCTCGCGAACAGGCAGCGCTGAAGGAATTGGAAGCCGCGCGTCACGCTGCGCCCGTTTCCGCGGCGCCCGCAAGGCCGTCCAACGACCGCGCGCTGCTGCAAATCGCCGACCGGATCGAGGCACTGGCGACGAAAGTCGAGCAAATCCCTTGAGCGAGCTGTCCCGCCACCCTACATAGGGGGCGGCGGGTACTGCCCGGCACGAGCTTTTGCGAAAATCCCTGAGGCGATACATCTTCCTAGGGAGCTGTCCCTGCCCGGACCCTGGTCCGACGTACATGGTTCCCACCTGACGTTACTGGCGTCAGAGGATCTTCCAGCAAACGACCTCGGCGGTCCCGCCAACCGACCCGTTTTGGGTGGCTAACCTGATCCCAGAGAGGGCGATGACCAACTTGTCCGCCGACCTGGTCCAGAAAAAGCAGAAACTGCGCGAACGACTGCGCTTTCGGCGTCGTCACTTTGCTGCGAATCTTGATGGCTTGGCGCAGCTTTCAGCCTTTCGCGCGCTGCCTGCCCCGCTCACCGAACTCCTGGCCAATCATGCCGTCATTGGCGCTTATGTCGCGTGGGGCGATGAACCCGATGTAATGCCAATGTTTGCGCCGCTCGCGGATGCCGGCGCGCTCGCCCTGCCCCATCACGCCGGGCGCGTCGCCGAAATGGGCTTTCGCCGCTGGCGACCGGGCGATTTGCTGGCGAAAGGTCCTTGGGGGACACAGCAGCCAAGCGACGATGCCAAATCGGCGACACCAGACCTTATCTTTTGTCCGCTCGTCGGATTCGATCGCCAAGGCGGCCGAATCGGTCAGGGGGGCGGCCATTATGACCGCTATTTCGCGGCGCACCCCGACGCCCTTCGCATCGGCGTCGGATGGTCGGTGCAGGAAATCGACGCGACGCCGCGCGAATCAACCGACATCGCGCTAGACGCGATATTGACCGAACAAGAATTCATCCTCTGTGGAGACCGCCTGTGAGCCAGCTACCCGCCGATCCCCAACCGAGCTGGCGTAAGCCCGCCGGCATGTTCCTGATCTTGACGCTGATCGTGGTGTGGACGGGGATCG
>JAURVS010000260.1 GCA_030655355.1 Sphingopyxis sp. | reverse complement strand
GCCGGCAGCAACGCCACGGGCAACGTGCTGACGAATGACACCGATGTGGATACGGGTGACAGCAAGACCGTGACGGCCTTGACGGGCGGCACGCTCGGAAGCGCCCTGACCGGCACGTACGGCAGCCTGACGCTGAACGCGGACGGCACGTACAGCTACGTCATCAACAACGCCAACACGGCGGTCAACGCCCTGAGGACGGCCAGCGACACCTTGAGCGAGACCTTCACGTACACGATGCGTGATGCGGCAGGGGCCACCCGCAGCACCAGCCTGGTGATCACGATCCAGGGCAGCAACGACGCGCCCGTGGCCGGTGGCGCCATTGGCGGCACCGTGACCGACACGGCCGCCAACGACAGCTTCGGCAACGTCACCGGCAGCTTCAGCGCCACCGACGTCGACACTGGCGACACGAAGACCTGGAGCGTCGGCGGGGCCACCAGCGTGGTCGGCACCTACGGCACCCTGACGCTGAACCCCACCACCGGCGTGTACACCTACGTGGTCAACGCCGCAGCGGTCAATGCCCTGCCAGCCGGCTCGAACCCGACCGATGTGTTCACCGCCACGGTGACCGACGCGGCCGGTGCCACCTCCAGCCAGACCCTGACGGTCACCGTCAACGGCGCCAACGACACCCCGACCGCCGTGCTCGACACCGGCACCGCGGTGGAGGCTGGAACAGCCGCAGGCAGCAACGCCACCGGCAACGTCTTGAGCAACGACACCGACGTCGACACCGGTGACAGCAAGACCGTGACCGCCTTGACGGGCGGCACGCTCGGCAGCGCCCTGACCGGCACGTACGGCAGCCTGACGCTCAACGCCAACGGCACGTACAGCTACGTCATCAACAACGCCAACAGCACGGTCAACGCCTTGAGGACGGCCAGCGACACGCTGACGGAGACCTTCACGTACACGATGCGCGATGCGGCAGGGGCCACCAGCAGCACGAACCTGGTGATCACGATCCAGGGCAGCAACGACGCGCCGATCGCGGTGGCGGACACGGGTACGGCTGTGGAGGCCGGCACGGCCGCCGGCAGCAACGCCACGGGCAACGTGCTGACGAATGACACCGATGTGGATACGGGTGACAGCAAGACCGTGACGGCCTTGACGGGCGGCACGCTCGGAAGCGCCCTGACCGGCACGTACGGCAGCCTGACGCTGAACGCG